>CAZBCD010000001.1:0-35926 GCA_964490205.1 uncultured Pelolinea sp.
AACCTGATGAAGTCATTAATAATCTTGTTGCACTAAAAGTTTGAAACCACAATTGATAATCCCGCAGGTTTCTACTGAGGATATTTACCTCTTCGTCGATTTAGTTATACCGTTCGCGTGTGTCCGCATCTGCCATAGTGGGCGCGATGCGCGCATTCTAGATGGAGGATATCCCACTACCAATCCGGTGGCAAGGCGGATAACTTGCGCGCCGTTCTTTACCATTTCTTCTCCTGCGTACTCAATATTGCCGCCTGCGCAGTGTCGGTAGCGGTCGCAAATGATGATGCCGATCTTAGTGGTGGATTTCATAAGTATTTCTTTCTAAATGATTTTATGATGGTACATTTTTACTATACCATCAGGTGATTAAATCACGTCTAAGGTCTCCAGCCGCAGCTTTAATTGGGCGGAAAGAGTGGCGGTGGATTGGGCAGGGACCAAGTTCAGCGAGCGCGGTGCGGTGCTGGGTTGTGCCGTAGCCTTTATGGCGGGCAAATCCGTAGCCAGGAAAGTGCTGATCAAGTTCCTGCATATAGGCATCCCGGGCAGTTTTTGCGAGTACAGAGGCAGCCGCTATGCTGAGCGAGCGGCAGTCTCCCTTTGGAAGAGAAAGCTGCGGGCATGTGCAGTTGCGGATCTGGAGGTAATCCACGAGGAGGTAAGTTGGTGCATACACGAGCTCATCGAGCGCACGAAGCATGGCAAGACAAGTGGCGGGAACAACCCCTAATTTGTCGACCTCATCATTTGTGGCTGACCCAATAGTCCAGGCGATGGCTGCAGACTGGATGCAACCCCGCCAGCGGCTCCGCTGAAGCGGGGTCATACGCTTAGAATCCCGTACGCCACTTAGAAGCTCGATCACACGGTGATCGGTGGGGAGGACGACGGCAGCGGCATAAACGGGGCCAGCCCATGCGCCGCGCCCGGCTTCATCCAAACCAGCAACAATACGGAATCCGTCTCCCCAAAGCTGCTTTTCGTATTCGAGCGTGGGTTTTTCCGGGATGGTGTATGTTTTACGCGTCCGCACGGTACCTTCCTCTTAGATCGTTAAAGCGAATCTTAAGCAGATCTATGCCCATTTGGAATGAATCCCGCAACACTTTAACCGTGCTGTGGGGATGATGATGCCAGTGGATTGGAATCTCGACGATCTTGAAACCCAATTTACGGGCAATAAAGAGCGCTTCGACATCAAAGGTCCAGCCGGAAATGGTCAAGCGCGGAAAGATGGCATTCGATGCGTCCTCACGGAAGAGCTTGAATCCACACTGGGTATCGTTAATCCCCGGGAGAAGCAGGATGCGCACAAACCAGTTGAACGCGCGGCCGACGAGATGCCGGTATTGAGGCTCACCATAACGCACCGCACCGGGAGCTTCACGAGAGCCAATGGCGATGGGTGCACTAAGTTCCGCCGGGGGCATGAAATTAGCAATTTCCTCAATCGGCATTGAGAGGTCCGCGTCGCAAATAAAACGGTATTCCCCTCTGGCTTTGAACATTCCCTGGCGGATTGCCCACCCCTTGCCTCGGTGGTTTTCATGCAGAACAGTCAAACAGCAGATTTCACCCTGCATATCATTAGCAATTTTATAAGTGCCGTCAGTGCTGCCGTTTTCAACGACGATGATCTCAGTGGAGAGATCCTGTGTGGAAAGATATGCGTTGATCTTGCGCAGAGTTTCTGGCAGGCGTTCAGCTTCGTTGAAGGCAGGGATGATGATGGATAAAAAAGGTTTTTTCATGCACACAGCCATATGGTTAGATATGAGCTAATTGTATCAATTTTCTGTTTGACTGGTTATTGAGCAGATGTACAGGGTTTAGTCCAGGCATCCAGCTCGCGGTTCTTGAAGATGCCGGAGTAGCCATTCGCGATCGCTGTGGAACAAAAATCAATAGTGCTATTGAACTCATCCGTATATTCAACCTGGAAAACAGCTTTTCCTTGCTCAATGAAGGGCTGGAAATCAGCACACTCACCATATACAGAGCAGTCTTCAATGAGGGCAAAATCGAAATGGTTCACCAGGTCAGCGACCTGTTGATTATTGTTTTTCATTCCGATAGATAAGCCGTGTAGATGGGTCTGCTCGCTGAGCCAGATATTATAGGTAAGCTGGTCCTGGGCAGTGATAGAGAAACCGGTGTCCTGCTGGAACCCGTTGATATTATCAGGGTCGATCCCATCGCAGCCCTTGCTGGCAGCAAGGGTAAAGCGGTCGCTGATGAGACCGCTGAAGATTTCATAATTGCTGACATCAAACCAGCGCTCGCCTTCCCAGCCGATATATTTTTTACCGATAACTGCATCGGGAAAGGCACCTGCGTCTGGACGATATTCTTCCCAGGCGCCTACATTGATATAGCAGATTACCCTTTTGCCAGCTTTATGGAGGAAATCAATGGTTTCTCGCTGTGTCTCAAAAAGATCGAGTTCGAACACATCTGCTTCAGCGGATAGATCAGGGGGATAATCAGATAACTGCAATTGAAAGCTGTCAGAGGGAGAGGGAGACCAGTAAGCCGGCAGGGTGTTTGCGGGTGTGATGGCGGGAGCGATGGCTGATGTAGGTGGAACCTTTGCCGTGGTGGAGACGCAGGCAGAGAGAATTGTTATTAATGAAATAATTACAAATAATAGAGATTGATTGGATTTAGCCATGTAGTTAATTTATGGGTTTTGCTGCTGTGGTCATTTTCAATTAATAAAGGTCGGGGTGGGCGGACTTGAACCGCCGACCTCTGCGTCCCAAACGCAGCGCGCTGGCCAACTGCGCTACACCCCGGCGCCTAGAGTATAATCGTATCATGCCCCAACCGTCAAGGAAGGGTGTTTTTTTCACTAGCGAAGGGAAATTACGCGTGCACGATAAAAGGCATAAGTTCATTTTTAGAGTAGCGATCGCAATTGCATCTGCTCTACTGATTGGCTGCATCCCGCCCGCAGCAGAGCCAACAAAAACAGTCCTTGCCTCGGCAATCACTCCTCAGGCAACCCGCTTAACCTCCACGGTATCCACGCAAGCGCCCATGCAGGCACAACTAACGGTCGCACAGTGCATGGAGAGCGGGAAGGTGGAACGCTACCTGATAGATTCCGTACTGCTGAACGAGGAGCTGTATTACAGTGTGTATTTTCCACCGTGCTATTCAGAAGAGAAACCGAGTGGATACCCGGTGCTGTATGCGCTGCATGGGCAGAATTTTAATGATGGAATGTGGATAGATCTGGGTGCAGCGGAAACCGCGGACACTTTGATCCTTAATGGCTCGGCAGAACCATTCCTGATAGTGATGCCGTATGAGGAGTTCTTTTTTCGTAAAGCGGAAGGGAATGGTTTCCCTCGGGCTCTAACTGAGGAGATCATCCCGTGGGTTGAAGGAAACCTAAATGTGTGCACTGAGAGCGTATGCCGGGCGATTGGAGGAATATCCCGTGGAGCTTCTTGGGCCATGCGCATTGGGTTGGCGGAGTGGGATTTCTTTGGCTCGATCGGTGCTCACAGCATGCCGACTTTCAACGGAGATATTGGCAATCTGCCAGAGTGGTTAAACGAGATTCCTCACGGTGAAGAACCGCGTATTTATTTGGATACAGGGCGCTTTGACCCGGAAGTTAAGAATGCTTTTCGATTTGAAAATGTACTCAACGAGAAAGGCATTCCACACGAATGGCACCTGAATGAAGGCCTCCATAACGAAGAATACTGGGAAGAACAGATGGAGACGTATCTGCACTGGTACGCAAAAGGATGGGATTGAAACAGATGAAACGTACGAAACTGGTATTGATATTTACTTTTCTCGTCGTGGGTTGCGGATCTGTACTGGAGAGTACGGTAGAGAAACAGGCAGGCCTAGTTGCATGCGCAACAACTATCCCAACAGTAGTCTCAACGGTGACACCTGAGGGTTGCACAGATACGCGTGGGTATTTTGAGTTTATAGAAGTTCCTTCGGAGTTGATGAATTACCCAATGGAAGCGCGGGTGTACCTGCCGCCGTGCTACGATATGGAGCTTGAAAAGGCATATCCGGTATTGTATTTTCTACACGGGCAGAGCTTTAAAGATGATCAATGGGACCGGCTGGGGGCTGATGAAGTTTTGGACGCGATAATCCAATCTGGCGAGTATGTGCCGTACATCATCGTGATGCCTAAAGAAACCAATTATATGAATAACCAGTGGGATTCGAAATTTGGTCCCTCGCTGGCGGAAGAATTGGTACCTTGGGTAGATGCGCAGTACCGGACGATTATGGATAGGAAGGGGCGGGCGGTCGGGGGTTTGTCACGTGGGGCTGCATGGGCTATGCGCACTGGAATGATCTACTGGGAGACATTCAATGCCATCGGCTGTCATTCCTTTGCGCCGTTTCGTGGGGACTTCAATGAAGCGCCGTTCTGGTTTAAGGAGATTCCAGAGGAAGACCTGCCGCGCATATATATTGATATGGGTGTCTTGGACGTGAACCTGGATGCTGCTAACGTATTCGAAACACGCTTGACGAAATACCGCATCCCGCACGAATGGCATATTTTCCTCGGTACGCATAACGAAGAATACTGGTCAGCGCATGTGGGCGACTACCTGAAGTGGTACGCGGAAGGATGGGAGTAGCAGGGAGGGGATATCTTTCGGATATCTTATAGGCGACCTTTCCGCTTGATATAATTACGCTCATGAGCCTAACATTCGAAGAAATTGAACACATTGCCCTGCTGGCACGGCTGGACCTGAACCTGGAGGAAAAGCAGCGCTACCAGCAGCAATTATCAGATATTTTGGAATATGTCGCCCAGCTGCAGAAGCTGGATACCGGGAGTATTTCGCCAACTTCCAGCCATCTGCCTCCCCGATCGCGGCTGCGAACAGATGTACCAAAAGAAGGACTCTCGCAGGAGAGGGCACTGGAGAACGCGCCGGATTTAGAAACAGACCAATTCAAGGTTCCGCCGGTGCTGGAATGAGCGATATGAATGAATTGACAGATCTGACTGTCAAAGAAGCAGTGGATGCACTTGCAAATGGGCAGGTATCCAGCCGGGAACTGACAGAAGCGTTTCTTGAGCGCATTCTTGCGCATGAAGCGGAGATTCACGCGTTCATCACGACCACTCCGGAAATTGCCCTGGAGATGGCGGATAGCGCTGATGCCAAACGCGTACAGCTTAGGAAAGAGGGTGTAACTATACCGTCCCTGCTGGGACTGCCCCTGGCGATTAAAGATGTGCTGTGTGTGGATGGCGTGCGGGCGACATGCGGATCAAAAATTTTAAAACAATTCAAGCCGCCCTTCAACGCGACAGCAGTGGAGAGACTGCTGGACGCGGGCGTTGTTATACTGGGCAAAACGAATATGGATGAGTTCGCAATGGGCTCATCGACAGAAAACTCTGCTTACGGCGTGACACATAATCCCTGGGATTTGAACCGCGTACCAGGTGGATCAAGCGGGGGATCTGCCGCCGCGGTAGCCGCTAAATTCTCACCAGCCGCATTAGGAACAGACACTGGAGGCAGCGTACGCCAGCCGGCTTCATTTTGCGGGGTGACGGGTATCAAACCTACCTATGGGCGTGTTTCGCGTTACGGGTTGATCGCGTATGGATCCTCATTGGACACTATAGGTGTGCTGGCGCGAACAGCGGAGGATGTAGAGACCATTTTCCAGCTGACTGCCGGCTTTGATGAACGCGACGCAACGACGATCAATGCGCCAGTATCCGACACTGCCTGCCATGAGGGAGCAGATATCAAAGGGCTGCGGGTCGGTGTACCAAAGGAATATTTCATTGAAGGCATCCAACCGGAGGTAGAGCAGTCAGTGCGCGCAGCAATCGAAACATTGCGCGAGTTAGGTGCCGAGATCATAGACATTTCCCTGCCGCATACGGAATATGCGCTGCCAGTATATTATCTGATCGCTCCCGCAGAGGCATCTGCAAATCTGGCGCGCTACGACGGTGTGCGTTTTGGACTGCGCGCGTCGGATGAGAATATGACGCAGATGTTCACAAAATCACGCGGGGCGGGGTTCGGACCGGAAGTTAAGCGTCGCATCATGCTCGGCACGTATGCGCTTTCAGCAGGATATTATGACGCCTATTACGGGCAGGCACAAAAAGTGCGCACGCTGATCAAAGCGGATTTCGACAGTGTGTTCACGAAGGTGGACGCGGTCGCCGCACCAGTGGCACCAACAACTGCTTTTAAGATCGGCGGACATGGGGACGATCCACTCGCTATGTATCTGGAAGATGTGTTTACCCTGCCGGCTAACCTGGCAGGTGTACCAGGGCTGGCTTTTCCGACTGGATTTGACAGTGATGGGCTTCCGATCGGTATGCAGTTGATGGGAAAGCATTTTGATGAGGAAACGCTCTTTAGATTAACGCATGTATTCCAACAGCACACAGATTGGCACCTAAAAACTCCTGCCTTATAAGTGCGGCAGAGATCCTGATCGTTATTTAGATATAATTATTCATCGCGTTATACCTTTTGCCTAAATCTCTATAGCAGGCATTTCAATATACGTGTCTGGCTTTTATAATGAAGAATAACTCCCCTTGGAGGTGGGTATGTATATTGCAATCGACGTGGGTGGAACAAATATGCGCATTGCGCTGGTGGACCTTACGGGAAAAGAATCTATCGTTATGTTGGAATCCCACCAGGTACCGCAGGATTACAGTATCGGGATGGAAGAATTAATCGGTCATATCGCAGCACTTTCCAAAGGGCAGGATATCCAGGGAATCGGCGCGTGCTTTCCGGGCATCATTGACGAAAATGATATGGTCACCACTGCAAACAATCTGCCAGATTGGGGGATGAGACCGATCAAAGAGACGCTCCAGGAACGCTTTAATGTGCCTGTGAAACTGATCCATGATGTACAGGGAGCGGCAATCGGAGAAGCTCTGTTTGGGGCAGCCAAGGGGCGCGATCGGTTTGTATATTTCATCTGGGGGACGGGCATCGGCGCGGGAGATATTAAAAAGATTGACGAGAAGCGATATTTCATGTTCTCTTTTGAGAATGGGCACCATATCATGGAATGGGATGGTAAGCAGTGCAACTGCGGGCAGAAAGGATGCCCAGAGGCGTACCTGGGCGGGGAAATGCTGCGGGTGTATTTTGGCGCAGATATGGGAGATATTACTGATGATGATCCGGGCTGGGATTTTGTAGTGCAGAAGGCTGCCCAAGTAGTACTGAATACGTTGATCTTCCACCCCGTGGACCTGTTTGTTTTCAGCGGTGGGGTAATCACGCGCCGGCCATTTCTACTGGAGCGCATCAAGCCGATCATGCAAAAAAGGCTGGAAATGTTCCCGCTGCCGGAGATGGTGCTGGCTGAAAAAGGGGACCAGAGTGCGTTATTCGGCTGCGCGGGATCTTTTCTGATTGATATGGTGTGATTATTTTAGAGATACTATGAATACTATTCTGGATTGGCTGTCAGGGGGTGATCTGCGTTCAGATGGAGCCGCTGATCAGGCAGCCGAGGCGGTTCTGGAGCACCCGGCACTGATCGGGGATCTAGTGGCAGGATTAGATAGCTCAGATGCAGTCATTAGGGGGCGCGCAGCCGATGCACTGGAGAAGATCGCTCGCTCACGGCCAGACTTGGTGATCTTGCATCTACCCTTGTTGCTTTCCCTATTGAAAACGGATACTGTGCCAATGGTGCGGATGCATCTGGCGATGATGCTGGGGCATTTTGCGGAATACACGCAATATGTGGATACGATCATCCCTGCACTGCTGCAGGCGCTGGATGAAACGCGTGTATTCACGAAAAGCTGGGCGATAGTCAGTTTATGTATCTACGCGCGTAAATATCCCCGTTATTGGGAAGAGATCGCAAAAAAGATCGCGGAACTGAGTACTGACCCGAGTAAAGCCATCCAAACAAAGGTACGCTATGCAATGGAGATCCTATCTGGTGAAGAGATACCATTCCCAAAAGGATGGGTGAAGAGCGAACAAGATTTTTCGGATTAATCAAAAAAAGGGCTTGAAAAAGCCCTTTTAGATGTTAGTTATTTGGATTGCCTGGTCCTTTACCTCCCCCTTGACTACCTCTACCAGTTTCAAAGCTTCCGGAGATGATCTCCTGGTATGCTTCTGGTGAGAGGTATTGCGGTTGGAAGGCTTCCCCCGTCTGCCTTTCGAGCGTGGTAACGAAGGAGCGGAGATGATTTCGAGAGCCGGCAAGCAGATTCTCGTATACCTGAGTGATATCTGCCAATTCTGTTTGAGCGATATACTTTTCCAGATCGAGAATATCGATCTCTTCCACAGCCGTGCCAATCACGAGCGCATCTGCAAGGGATGCGGATCCCATTTCAACCAACTGGTCATAGAGCGCCTGAAGATCCTGGTCGCTGAACTGGCCGAGAGCGCTGACCTCTGCTGGGTCCGGGATCTCATATTTATTTAGCAGCGTTTTAACTGTTTCAGTATGGATCAACTCACTGGCGGCAATGTTTTTGAAGATGGGCTGTCCCCACTGTTCATATAGAGCGATATATACATCATGGGCTAGTTTTTCTTCTTCGCGCATGAAAAGCAATCCTGCTACTTCATCATCTGTGAGCGTTCCACTATGCATGGCAGAATTTACTAGTCCCTGACCAGTGCCTTTTGTTGTGGAATTATTTACGTTTCCAACCCGCTTGTCTTCCACAGCAGCAGTTGTTATGACTTGGGGCTCTTCTACCTGCTCGGGGGCGTTCCCACAAGCGCTAATAGCCACAGCCGTAATTATCAGAACAAAGAAAATCGTGTACTTTTTCATTATTACCTCTTTTGTGTTATATAGTGAATCATACTCACACTTGATAAAGAGCGTTTATGTTTAATATGAAGATATGGTGAAGAAATATTAATGATTGGTTAGAGCGTGGCAGCTTTATTGGAGTTATTGGGGGTAGTTGCAAAACGCCGGATAGGATTGGAAATGACTATCTTGAAAACACTGGCGAAAATGGCGGCGGAAAATTATTATTGTGAATACTATCCGGAAAGGGTCGGTATTCATGCAGACGCTGCACACAATCCTAATAATTAGTCATCTCCATGTAGTTATCGCTTGTATAATTTCAAATCTGTAATAACAGGAGAAAGAGGAAGGTGCGCATGGTTAATACTTTAGTGGTTTCGACAGTAGAAGAATTAATGGCATGGGACTGGGCGCAATTCGAGCCGCACTACACTGCGCTGGAAAAAGTTGAATTAACTAAAGCAACCATCTCGGATTGGTTAAAGAAATGGACGGCGGTTAGTGATGTGCGCGATGAACTGTACAACCGCCTGTATGTGGCGACAACGGTGAACACTGCTGACGCGACGGCACAGGAGCGGTTTGACCATTATATGGAGAATACCTATCCACAGGTGATGGCCGCAGAGCAAAAGTTAAAGGAAAAGCTGCTTGCCAGTGGATTGGCTATCCAGGGGTTTGAGATACCGCTGCGAAATATGCGTGCGGAAGCGGAAATTTATCGTGAAGAAAACTTATCGCTGCTGGTGGAAGAAGAGAAACTTGGTATCGCACACGATAAGGTGATGGGGGCGCAGACCGTGAAATGGCAGGGCAATGAGAAAACTGCCCGCCAGATGGAAGTTGTGCTGCGGGAAATCGACCGGGAGACGCGGAGGAAAGGATGGGAACTGCTGGCTGAAAGGCAGCTTGCAGATCGGGAGGTAATCAATCGGCAGTGGGTGGAATATATGGGGCTGCGCGAGAAAATTGCCGCGAATGCAGGTATGCCGGATTATCGTTCTTACCGCTGGCAGGTATTGATGCGCTTTGACTATACACCTGATGACTGCAGTATATTTCATGACGCAATTGAGCAAGCGGTTGTACCGGCCGTACAGCGGATGGCGGAGCGTAGGATGAAGGCACTGGGGGTTGACAGCTTGCGGTATTATGATCTGTTTGTTGACCTATCCGGAAAGCTGCCCTTGAAGCCGTTCAGCAGTGTGCGCGAGATGAAAGACAAAGCATCGGCGATCTTCCATCGCGTACTGCCGCAGTTCGGTGTGTATTTTGATCAGATGGATGCGGAAGGTTTATTGGATCTGGATAACCGCAAGAATAAAGCGGCGGGCGGCTACTGCATTGACTTTTCGCATACTGAGCGGCCGTTCATCTTCGCGAACGCTGTTGGGATCCATGAAGATATCCAGACACTGCTGCATGAAGGCGGCCATTCATTCCACGCGTTCGAATTGTTCAAGCTACCGTATTTCCAGCAGCGCAATGAGAGCGCTATCCCAATGGAGTTTGCGGAAGTAGCCTCCATGGCAATGGAATACCTGACATCACCTTATTTGGGCAAAGAATTTGGCGGGTTTTATTCTGTAGCAGACGCTGCCCGCGCACGAGTGGACCATATTGAAACTGATCTTCGCTTCTGGCCGTATATGGCAATTGTGGACGCGTTCCAGCATTGGGTGTATGAGAATCCGGTGGATGGGAAAGACCCGAATAAATGTGATGCGGCATGGGCGGCACTGGAGAAACGCTTCCGGCCTTATATTGATTGGAATGGATATGAGGAAGTGATGATAACTGGGTGGCAGCGTAAAGATCACATCCATCAAGCCCCCTTTTATTACGTGGAATATGGATTTGCACTTCTGGGTGCTGTGCAGATCTGGAAGAACGCACTGGAGAACCAGGAACATTCAGTCAGCGCCTATCGGCAGGCATTGGCTTTGGGCGGCACCGCTACCCTTCCACAGCTTTTTAAAACAGCAGGCGCCCGTTTTACGTTTGACGAAGACACACTGCAGGAAGCAGTGGATTTAATGGAATCCACCATATTAACTCTGGAGCAGTCGTATTAAATTTTATTACTTTTTTCTGGTGCTTAGTTCTTTTTACGCGCAAATAAACTGGCTAATCCGCTGATAAACAAAATTAAGAAACTGCCGCCAACAAAGGTCCATTTCAAGAAGGTGAAAACAGGAGCGAGATTCGCGGAAATGGGGGATAGCGCTGGGTAGCGGCTGATGACAATGGAAGCGGTTATATCTTCAAGAAAATCGAACAGCATTCCCAGGATGGGTGCTAGATTAAGCACCTGCCATGGGCTGGTTTCAGGAGTTATTGTACTTAATACCCGGCTGATTGCCGTGGCCAGGAAAAGAGTATAGATAATCGGGAAAACAAGATCAAAAGAAAAGCGTGCGCGCACATACGAGTCTCGGCCAGCAGAGCCGTACAGTTCTGCCATTTGGTAGAGGTCGTTGGGCGAATAGAACAAGGAAAGGTCCGGCGATCCGGAACTGACGCTGTAAACAGCCGCTGCGGCAGATTGACCAGGAAGGACAACCACGCTGAATATCAGGAAGATAACCAGCGCAGCCAGAGTGATGCTGGTTTTTGAAAATTCAACAAGCGCACGAGATAATCCGCGAAGTAACATGATTATGGATTTTATCTGGCTTCAAAAAACCTTGGACAGTCTATTTGCTTGTTTTATTATTCCCACTTGTCACGGTTAGCCAAGCCGATGACTAAATAGATCAACCCCAAAACTGATAACACGGAAAAACTGTTATTATCAGAAGAAAGCGAGATCGCGATGCCAGCCGGCAGAAAGCAGGCGCCTAGAATAAAGAATATTTTAAAGTTTATTTGCTGCTGTCCCCCCGAGTTTTTCCTTTTCTGAATGATGAGGTAGACAATGAAACCAAGCAGGATAGCAAAAACGATGAATCCAAGGATCAAGAAAACATTTTCTGACATGATATGCCTTTTCTGTAATTAACCAAAGTAATTATAGTGTTATCGCTAAAAGCAAATCCACATATCAAACTGGTTAATACATCTTGACGCGTTTTTGGAAATCAAGTATTATAGGTATAATGAATTAAATTGGAACGGGCGAATGACCAGATAAAATGCATACGCAAAAAATAATTCACAAAATTACTGCACACAACCCATTGTTCTACTATACTCATTCACTAAAATCCCCCCACTTTATCTACCGCTGGCATGCGGTATGGAAAATATAACATAAGGACCATCAAATAAAATCTACTGATGGTCTCAATTTATTAAATGGCGGCCTGCTATTTAATTTTTAAGTTAATCTATTCAAAGGAGGCGCAACATGGGAAGTCAAGATGTACACAGTGAGCGGCAGCACCATATAGACATGGTGAAAGGGGACGTGGCACCGACGGTGTTGATCCCGGGAGATCCAGGGCGGGTAGAAGTATTCGCCAGCCTGATGGATGACGCCAAGAAAGTGGCGGAAAAGAGGGAATATATTACCTATACTGGCACAAAGGATAGCGTACCGATAAGCTGCACAAGCACAGGGCTGGGGACGCCGCCAACAGCGATTGGAGTAGAGGAATTGATACGCATCGGAGCGAAGAACATCATCCGGATCGGGACCTGTGGAGCGATCCAGGACTTTCTTGAGCCGGGGCATATGATTATTGCGACGGGAGCCGTGCGCGGGGAGCATACGAGTGAAGAATTCATTTCGATGGAGTACCCGGCTGTGGCAGATTATCGAGTGGTGAGAGCGCTGGTGGACGCCTGTGAGAAGTTGGGTTTGCCTTACCATTTGGGTATCATCCGAACGCACGATGCTTTCTATCTTGAATCCCCCTGGGCATTAGGTGATTTTCGGGTACGGCTCAAACCATGGGTAGACATGGGTGTACTGGCGTTGGAGAATGAATCATCGACATTATTTACGCTCTGTAGTATGCAGGGCATCCGCGCGGGTACAATTCTGGCGAGCGGCTACTCGATTTTAGAAGAGCATGACGAAAAGATCCATCATGAGGAAAACATCCGCAAAATGGTGACTGCCGGCATTGAAGCGGCGAAACTGCTGCGTGAGCGCGAATTGGCGTGAGGAAACGGAAAAGGAGAAATGAAAATGGAAAAACAACATCATATAGACCTGGTTCCAGGAGATGTAGGTGAAACAGTCTTTATTCCGGGTGATGTCCATCGGGCAAAGTTCATTGCAGACCATTTTGATGATGCTGAATTCGTAGCACATAAACGCCAGTACGTAACTTATACGGGAACTTATAAAGGCGTCAGAATGAGCGTTACATCAACAGGGATTGGATGTCCCGCGCTGGCGATCGCGGTCGAAGAATTGATCAATGTGGGCGCGAAAAATTTCATCCGCATCGGCACTTGCGGCGCGCTGCAAAAGCATGTAAAGTTGGGAGATATCATCATCGCTACCGCGGGTGTGCGCGGTGACGGTACGAGCCGGGAATATTTCCCGCTGGAATATCCGGCTGTTGCTGATTTCCATTTACTAGAAGCGCTTGTTCAAGCTGCCGAAGAAAGGGATGTGAAACCGCATGTCGGCATCGTGCGAGGACATGATGCTTTTTACGCGGAAAGCATTTTAGCAAATGGGGATTATCTTGCTCGGGATAAGGAGTGGATCGAGAGCAATGTATTATCTGTTGAAAACGAGACCCCAACCCTATTCACATTGACAACAGTTCGGAAATGCCGCGGCGGGACAATTTTAACGCCCGTTGGACACCACCTATTCCCCGATGAAATGATATCTGAAGAAGCGATGAAGAAAGCAATCGCGCTGGAAACGAAGATAGCGCTGGATGCGGCGGTTATTTTAGACGGTATAGAAAATAAGTAGAATCCCAAAAATATTATGTCCATTGCCGCATACAACAAACGCGTCGAAGAAAATTACAAGTGGAATTTCTTTTGGATGACGCTTGATAATATGATGTTCTTCTTCATATTTATGGGGCTTTCACCTTATACAATCCTGCCCTTTTATGTGGGGCACTTTACAGACTCGATGGTCCTGATCGGACTGATACCAACCCTGTTCCTGATTGGGACCACACTGCCGCAAATCTTCATGGCAAATTTCCTCCGCAACCGAAGAAAGCGGAAAAAATACCTGGTGATCAGCGCGTCCCTACAACGATTAGCGATCTTAGGACTGTTCCTGCTTTCGGTTCTGCAGCCAAAATACAATCTCTCGGCTAATTTGACCTTGACGGTGTTCTTCATTATGCACACGCTTCAGCATACCGCGAGCGGATTCTATATACCTGCGTGGATCGACTTTCTGGGAAAATCGATCCCCAGAAAACGCGGCCTTCTGTTCGGTATTTCTAATTTCATGGGCGGCCTGATGGGTTTGGGTATGGGGTGGCTCCTGTCATATCTTTTGGCACGCTATCCCTTTGGCCACGCCGTTCCTGTAATATTCGGAATTTCCTTATCAGCATCAATGGTTTCCCTCATAGCGATCCTGTCCTGGCGGGAAGTTGTGCCACCGGAAGAATTTTTTGAGGGTAAAGAGAAGAGTGAGAACACATTTAGAACGACCTTACGCAACACCAATTTTGTGAAATATTTACTATGGCGGGGACTGATGGTGATCCTGGAGATCGCGACACCGTTTTACACGATTTCCGCCTTGGAGCAACTGGCGCTGCATGCTTCGCAGGTGGGTGTATTCACTACGATTTTATCTTTTTCCGAAGCCGTGCTGAATCCGCTTTGGGGATGGATCGGCGACCGGAAGGGTTTCATCCGAGTTATTCAGATTTCCGCGTTTGCTGGCTCAGTTGGTGCACTGCTGGTTGCCGCCATACCAAGTTTATGGATCTATTACATCACATTCTTCCTTGCCGGCGCAATGATCAGCGGTTTACAGATATCCAGTCTAAACATTGTGTATGAATTTAGCCCGAAGCAGTTAGTACCACTGTATACGGCTGTCAGCCAGATCGCACTCACACCGCTGTCAAGCATTGTACCGACACTGGGCGGATTGATCGTAGAAAAACTGGGCTATTCGACAAATTACTGGTTTGCTGGAATTTTGGGATTGGTCAGTCTGGTAGGAATTTCCCTTCAGGTAACGAATCCAAAAAGACATAAAAAATCTGACCTGGCACCAAAATTAGAAAAGGCATAAGAGAGTTAAATCACTCTTTTATTTATAGGATAAAACATGGGAAGTAAAAAAGTGCACAATAAGCGTAAGCATCATATAGACCTGGTCCCGGGTGATGTGGGTGAAACCGTACTGCTTCCCGGAGATGTAAGTAGAGCTGAGATCATTGCCAGCCACTTTGATGACGCGAAACTGATTGCGCATAAACGACAGTACATTACGTATACAGGTACATATAAAGGGGTAAAGGTTAGCGTTACTTCTACGGGAATCGGTGGTCCCGCGCTGGCAATCGCGGTCGAAGAATTGATCAAGGTGGGTGGAAAGAATTTCATCCGTGTGGGAACTGGTGGGGGGATCCAATCCTGGCTGCCAGTACCTGCCATCATTGTTGGGACAGCAGCAGTACGCGGCGACGGTACAAGCCGGGAATATTTCCCGCTGGAATATCCGGCCGTTGCTGATTTCCATATGGTCGAAGCGATTATAAATTCAGCAGAAGAATTAGGCGCTGAGGTGTTTCCGGGAATCATCCGCGGGCACGACGCGTTTTACGCCGAATCCATTTTTGCTGACAAAGTAGATTATCTTGAACGCGGCCGAGCGTGGATTGATGCGGGAGTGCTAATCGTGTCTAACGAATCCTCTACGCTTTTCCCGCTGGCAATGGTCAGGGGCTGCCGGGCGGGTACAATATTAAGCTCAGTAGACTGCCACCAGCGACCGGACCTAGTTGCGGCTCCAGAAGTTATAAAAGGAACAATCTCAAATACGATCGATATTGCCCTGGAAGCTGCGGTAAAATTACATAAATTGGATCATGGAGAATAACGATTAAGGATTCATGATGAAAATACTGATTAAGAATGGAATTGGCTTTTATCCTCCCACCTACAAAGTAAAACCAATCAATATACTGATAAATGACGGCGTTATCATCCAGGTGAGCGAAAAAGAGATCCCGACTGCACCAGATATGACAATTTATGATGTGGCTGGCAATCTGGTCGTACCCGGTTTTATGGACTGCCATACTCATCTTTCACAGTCGTTCGGGCGCGGTATTTATGATAACCTGCATCTCACGCAGTGGCTCCTGACGATGATTCATAATTTTGATCTGACGGAAGAAGAAGCGTATTTAGCCACCCAATTGGGCTGCATTGAAGCGATCAAGTCCGGTACAACTACTGTGGCTGAAATGACAACCGCCGGCCCATACGTTGAGGCATGCGTGCAGGCAATTGCTGACAGCGGTCTGCGTGGGGACGTGTGCATGGCGCTTGGTGATTTTCAGGAGGGAGATGGCCCCCCACCTGACAAGAATGCCTCCCAGATGTTGGATGATATGCGCGATCTGTATAACCGCTGGCATGGAAAATTTGATAACCGGATTACCGTACGCGTCAGCCCGGTTGGATTGCCAGCCTGCACAGAAGAACTGATTCGCGGATCGCGAGACCTTGCGAATGAATTAGGAGTGGGCATCCATATTCATAACTGCGAAGGCGAAACGGAGACCGCCAATGCGTATGAGCGCTTTAATATAAGCGAAGTTGAGGCATATGAGAAATTTGGATTGCTCGGTCCGGACTGCCAGCTGGTCCATAATATCTGGCTGACTGATCATGATAAGGAATTGATCGCGGAATATGATTGCAGTGTTGTAACCTGTCCATCCACAAACACGAAAGTTACCGATGGGATGCCGCCCATGCCTGATCTGCACCGACTGGGTGCGAACATCGCCATTGGATGCGATGGGGAATCCAGCAGCGGTACATATGATATGCTGCAGGAAGCGCGCCTTGTGGCCCTGCTAGGAAAAGTGAGCTCGATGGATGCAGCCATATTCACTGCTGAAGAAACCTTTGAAATGATGACCAAAAACGGCCTCAAAGCGATTGGCTTTGACGCAAAAGTTGGTGAGATCAAACCCGGTTATCAAGCAGACCTGACGATCATCAAGTATCCTGCTCCTCATTTGATCGATGAGACACGTTTATTATCCTATTTGATCTATTCGGCGACGGGCGGGGATGTCCTTTCGGTGCTGGTGGACGGAAAACAGCTCTACTGGAACGGTGAGATGACACAGATTAATGAGGAAGCCGTTATGGCAAAGATCTTAGATGCCATGCGAAATGGTAAACATTTACTTCAATAAGAGCATTTTGTTGAAATATTTTGTATAATAATGGTAAAGGAGGCGCATATCGAATAAGTAATCTAGAGGATGATTGAATGGGATAGATAAAATCTAATTAAACTAAAGGAGAAGTAGAAATGAAAAAAACTAGTCTAATTGTTTCACTATTAGTAATCTTCACATTGGCAATCTCCGCATGCGCGCCAAAAGCGGAGGAGGTTGCTGTAGATGAAGGATTTAAAGTTGCCTACTTAACCGACCTGGGCGGTCTGGCGGGCAGTGATGAGGTGAAAGGTTTCTCTGACCTGGGCTGGGATGCGGTTCTCCAAGCAGAAGAAGAACTTGGAATTTCCAAGGCGCTTCTTGAAGCCAATGAATTGGCTGACCTGGAACCCAATCTTGTTAAACTAGCTGAGGAAGGCTATGATCTGCTTGTTTGCGGTGGCTACCTTTTCACTGATGCTGTAAATGCCGTTGCACCAAAATATCCTGATACCAAATTCGCAGTTATTGACGGCTACGCTGAAGGTGATAATGTTCAGAACATCGTCTTCGCTTCCAACGAAGGCTCCTTCCTGGTTGGCGCACTTGCGGCTGGTATGACTGAGACCGGCACGATCGCCTTTATTGGCGGTATGGAAGGTCCACTAATCGAAGCGTTTGAAGCAGGCTACATAGCCGGCGCGCGCGCGATTGATCCTGATATTGAGGTTCTCTCCGGATACACCGGATCGTTCACTGATGTTGCGGGTGGAAAAGAATTGGCCTTAGCACAATACGCGCAGGGCGGCGATGTGAACTATGCTGCAGCCGGCGCTTGTGTGTTCGGCGCTATTGAAGCCGCTGAAGAAAATGGTTTCTATGCGATTGGTGTGGACACCGATATGGACCATCTGGCACCTGGCGTCGTTCTGACCTCCATGCTGAAGCACGTTGCAATTGGCACCTTCAATACGATTAAGGCAGCCTCCGAAGGTACTTTCGAAGCAGGATACAAGGTTTATACACTCGCTGATGATACCATTGGATATAGCAAAGGTGATGCCGTAAAGGACATCATTTCTGCTGACCTATACGCAGCGGTTGATGCGCTTGCTGAAAAGATCAAAGCTGGTGAAATTGTTGTTCCAATGACAGTTGCTGAAGCCGTTGAGTTTACTCTTGACTAAGTAGCTCATAGAAAAGTAAAACAGAAATAGAAGTAGGTGAGACCATTTCTCACCTACTTCTTTGAATAGGAACGGAGTATTTATGGCCACAATTTTAGAAATGCGCGGGATTACTAAAAGATTTGGCGATGTCCTGGCAAACGATCATGCTGGAATTAAAGTTGAAAAAGGCACTGTACATTCTATCGTTGGTGAGAACGGCGCTGGAAAAACAACTTTAATGAACATCCTTTATGGTCTTTACCAGGCTGATTCCGGGGAAATATTCTTCAATGAAGAACAGGTAGAGATTAGGGATCCATCCGCCGCGATTAGAAATGGCATTGGCATGATCCACCAGCATTTCAAATTGATCCCTGCGATGACAGTTGCGGAAAACGTGATGCTGGGGAATGAACCTCGAAAAAACCCATTTGTGCTTGACCTGAAGGAATTAAATGACCAGACCCGCCGACTTTCTGATCAGTATGGATTAGCTGTTGACCCGGAAACGCTTGTTGAAGACATATCAGTTGGCATCAGGCAGAGAGTTGAAATTTTAAAGGCATTATATCGGAAAGCGAATTTATTGATCTTGGATGAACCTACTGCGCTGCTGACTCCCCAGGAAACGGAAGACCTGTTCCGAATCATCAATCGTTTGCGTGCGGACGGAAAAACAATCTTATTTATTTCTCATAAACTGAAAGAGATCATGCATATCTCAGATAGAGTTACTGTTATGCGGGATGGCCGGGTGGTGGACACAGTCGAAAAGAAAGATACCAGTGAAGTTAAACTGGCGCGGTTGATGGTTGGCCGGGATGTTCTTCTGAAAACAGCTCCTCCTTCAAAGAAGATCGGGGAAGTGATCTTGAAAGCGGATCATTTATCTGCTGTGAGTGAATTACACCACAGACCGGTACTACGCAACGTGTCTATTGAGGTCAAATCGGGCGAGATTCTAGGTATCGCTGGGATTGATGGGAATGGACAGACAGAATTGGTCCGTGCTCTGATTGGACTGCAGAAATTAACTGAAGGAAAGATTTACCTTCGCGGCCAGGAGATAACGCGTTTGCCGGTGAAAGAGATGCGAGATGCTGGCATTGGCGTGATCCCGGAAGATCGACTGGTGGAAGGATTGATTGTAGATTTTGACGTGCAGGAAAACTTGTGCCTGGGGCTGCAGCGCAACCAGCCATTCTCGAAAAAAGGTTTATTCGATTGGAAAGCTGTTTCCTCAAATGCGGAAAAACTGGTTGAAAAATTTGATATCCGCACACCAAATATCCAACACATGGCACGCCTGCTTTCCGGCGGCAACCAGCAGAAAGTGATCGTAGCACGGGAGATCTTTCACGCGCCTGATATGATCATTGCCGCGCAGCCAACGCGTGGTTTAGATATTGCTGCGACAGACTTTGTACACGAGGAATTGATTAAGCAGCGCGACCACGGCAAGGCAGTATTATTACTCTCCCTTTCTTTGGAAGAGATTATGTTGTTATCCACCCGCATCGCCGTTATTTATAAAGGGGAGATTGTTTCTATTGTCAATAAAGAGGATACAACTGCAGAAGACCTGGGTCTGTTGATGTTAGGTGGATCGTACGAACATATTCCGGCATGATAGAAAGGTACGGAACAATGGAAAAAACACGAAATTTTTTAGAAAAAAATGAAGCGGTATTCACTTCCATATTGGCAGTGGTCTTTGCTTTCATAACTGTGGCAATGCTTTTATTATCTTCTGGCAGAAATCCAATTGAGGCATTCGGTTATTTTATTCGCGGGGCATTTGGTACTGTTTATAATTTTGCTGATACTTTAGCTCGAGTCATTCCTTTATTGATTGCGGCAATCGCATTCATAATAGGGGCTAAATGTTCAGTTTTTAATGTTGGCATTGAAGGACAGTTGTTATTAGGCGCCCTCGCTTCCGCGGTTGTTGGATTTGGATTAGAGCTTCCAATGGTAATTCATCTCCCGCTTATGCTTTTAGCAGGCGCACTGGCGGGCGGTTTGTACGCATTGATTCCAGCATGGTTGAAAGTATATCGGAAAGTGAACGAGATCTTGAGTACGATCATGTTGAACTACCCCGCCTTTTTTTTCACTCATTATATCGTTTTGAATGTTACACCTCGGGAAGGTGTGGTTCCGGCAACTCCTTTTATTAAAGAAACAGCCAAGTTTATTAATATTTTCCCGGGCACCCGCTTGCATGCTGGTGTGATCGTAACAATCCTCGTTATCATTCTTGCATATTTCCTTTTGCAGAAAACCTCACTTGGTTATGAAATGCGCGCAGTTGGGCTAAATCAGGAAGCTGCCCGATTCCACGGCATCCCGGTTGAAAAAAGGATGATGCTGGCATTTTTCCTGAGCGGCTGTTTGGCAGGATTGGCAGGTGCTGTAGAGGTGGCTGGTATTCACTATCGCTATAATGATCAATTCTCGCCCGGCTATGGATACGATTCGATCACCGTGGCAATGGTAGGCTTATTGAGCCCAATTGGCGCAATTTTCTCGGCAACTTTATTCGGAGCTTTGAAAACCGGTATCATAGAAATGGCAGTGTTCACCGAAATACCCCGGCAGCTTGTTACGCTGATGAACGGCATTGTAGTTCTTTTTGTTTCTGCGAAAAGTTTGGTTCAATCCGGATTCCTGCGGGCAATAAGAGAAAAGAGAACCGATGCGTTAGATAAGGAGACAGCATAATGGATCTGTTAGAAATTATCATCAAAGTATTCACGGTTTCTCTCGCATACGCAACCATCCGTATATGCATCTCAATTGTATTTGCCGGGATGGGAGAAATGATCACAGAACGCTCGGGTGTTTTTAACATGGGTGTTGAAGGGATCATGCTGATGGGTGCGTTTTCAGCCGCAATAGGAACTCATTTTTCTGGAAGCCCCTGGATAGGATTATTAACCGCAGCAGTTGTGGGTATGTTGATCGGATTACTGTTTGCTTTTATCGCAATTTCTGTAAAAAGCGATCAAGCCATCAGCGGTTTGGCTATTTATCTATTATGTGTTGGCCTATCCGGTTACTTGCTGCAGGTGCTTTTTAAACATGGTGGAAACAGCCCGAAAGTGGAAACACTTCCAATCATTCATTTTGCTTTCTTGGAAAATATTCCGATAGTCAATGATATCTTCAATGACCAATCGGTCTTGATGATTCCGGCATTATTATTACCAGTCATCTTATATTTCGTTTTTTACAAAACCCCCTGGGGAACATGGCTGCGGGCGGCTGGTGAAAACCCGAAAGCTCTGGCAGTTGTGGGAAAAAATCCGGTCGTTGTACGATATATTGCAGTATTAGCTGGTTCGCTGCTGGCGGGCATCGGCGGTGCTTATCTTTCAATTTCACAAACATCTATTTTTTCTGAAAGGATGGTAAATGGCCGCGGTTTTATTGCGCTGTCCGCAGTTATTTTTGGCAATGTAAAGCCCTTTGGAGTATTCGCGGCTTGTATGTTCTTTGGTTTTATGGATGCGCTGCAGTATTCACTACAAACGGTTATCCCTGACCAGTATTTCCCGAGAGAGGTATTTATGGCCCTGCCGTATATATTGACCTTAATGATCCTGGGGGGGTTCATCAAACGGAGCAGCGGTCCGGCAGATATCGGCAAGCCATATGAGAAAGAATCAAGGTAAGCTCGATCTGATTTGCTGATATATTACAGCTAATCTGTTTATGACAATAAAGGACCAGCCGTTTTTTGGGCCGGTCCTTTTTTATATGACATCCATGACGCAACCAGAATCTTAATGTGTTTTTGTCTTTTTTGAAAGCAGGTATGCGGCAATGAAGAGCAAACCGATCAGGATGGGCGGTCCGCCAATGAGAAGGAATGCAGTCCAATGCGGGATGCGTGTCAAAACCAAACAGGAAGTGCCGGCAATGATAAATAAAATTCCGCCGACCAACACCCATTTCCAGGCGATGAGTAAAATGGCAATTACGATATATGTTGGAACGAGATGGATTAAAAAGCCGACAATCGCTTCCGGAAATGGAATACCTTCACCAAATGAATCCAGAGCGAACATGCTGATAAAAAACACAAAAAGCATTCCCGGTATCCTGGGCAGCCACTAGAGAAATTTCTTATTCATATTTCTCCTTAATAACGCACACACCAGTAACCATATATAATAATACAAATCATCAGGGATATAATTTCTTTATATGAAATCTCATTTATCAGGTGTATTTGCCTTGCTTTTATTTATCACGCTTATCTTTTCCGCTGCGTGTGGTGGTGTTTCTGTAAAAGCGTCGGCGGACGAAGAAAATGAAATGGTTTCAATGATCAATACACCAACTGCAGAGAGTCTTCCCGAGGAGGAAACTTCTCCTTTAGAAAAGGCAACCGTTGAGTTGTCCGCTCAGCCCTACACTTCCCCGTCGGGTTCGTTTCAGATTATCCCCCCCAGGGGATGGAACTGCAGTGAAACGGGAGAATTCCAGGTAAATTGTCAATCACCGGACCAATCAGCGAAACTGCAAGCAAGGATTACCGCAACTGGATATGAGTTAGTGCAGGAGGCGTTTTTATCTTTCACACATGCTGAATTGGTTCATGCGTATTCGGAAATCAAGGAGTATGTGGAAATCGAGCGATTTGAGAATGAAGGGCGTCTGACAGTGACAGCAAGCTGGCGAAAGGGGGACGCATATTGGAAGGGCACGGATGTTTTTATCCGTACAGGAGGAACAGTCTTTCACCTGCAAACGGCAGCCCAGCAGGAATCAAGCGGTATGTATGAAGGTATGTTCACCAGGATTGCTGAAAGCCCCGAGATATTCCCGTCTGCACTACTCGGGTCCCAACTGTATGCTAACCGGAACACTCACACTGCCAGGGATGCTATTTTTGAAATCGATATCCCCGCCGCGTGGGTTAAGTACATGGACGCGGGGTCTATAAAAAAAACAATCATCGAAGAGTTCTTCTCGCCTGATATGCGCGCATCGGTACAGATAGCCGTGTACTGGCATGGGGAGATGATAGAGCAGGTATTCAAGGCAGAGAAAACTTTGGAGATCATGCGCGCACTTTATGGACATGACCTGCGTGTATCCCATGACAAGGCGCTGCCGGACGGGCGGGAACGATTAGAATGGTATGCAGCTAATAAGGATATAAACGGAATATCATATTTTGATTCTTACGGAAGCTCTATATATGTATTCAGTATCGTCTGGGAAGAAACCACAGAAGAAATTTATCTACCGCTGCTGGAAGAAATTGCCGCATCTTTCAGCATGGAATAAAGAGAAGGAATGGGAAATATGGTGGTAGAAGATTCGGGTTCTACTTAACGATTTCTAATTTCGCGATCGATGCGGCAAGGCGTTTCAGTCCGACTGTTTCGAACATGACAGTAACGGTTTCATCGTTACCCATCGTACGGGTCTCGATGACCATGCCGTCCCCCCAGGCCGGGTGAATTACTCGCATCCCAGCCTTATAAACCAGATCTTTTGGTTCTTTTGGGGCAGGTTCATTGTTTCCACTCATAGAAACCGCGGATGTCCAGCGCGGCTGGCTGAGCGGCTTGACGCAGCGCACTCCTAAACGGATGCCTTCCTGCTTGATGAGCTCTTCCGGGATATCATCAAGAAAGCGGGAGGGCATAGTGTATTCATAGCGGCCAAAATTACTGCGCTGCCCGGCGCGCACCAGGATGAGGTCATTTTTTGCGCGGGTGATCCCCACATAGAACAAGCGGCGTTCCTCCGCCATTTCCTCGGGATCTTCAAAGGAGCGGTTGTGCGGTAGGAGGCCTTCATCTAGTCCGACAATATATACGGTTGAGAACTCCAATCCTTTAGCGGCGTGGAGCGTGAGGAGAGTGGGTGCGTTGGGAGCGTCTGGTATGGTGTCCTGATCGGTTACAAGCGCAATCCTCTCGAGGAATTCGGTCATCCCCTGGTTCTCAAACTCGTAAGTGAGTTGGCGCAGTTCAATGACGTTCTCCCAGCGCCCCTCGCCGATATCCGTGCCATCGTCAATGTACGCTTTGTAACCAATGTCTTTTATGACCTGATTGAATAACTCAGGCAGGGAGTGGTTTTGGATGAATTCCCGCCAATTGAAAAGCAGCTCGCTAAAACCTGCCAGGACAGCGGCACCACGTGCGCTGAAAGGCGACCAGAAGGGGGATGCCTGGCCTTTTTCTCCCAATGAGAGCAGCACATCGGAAGGAGATACATTATTCTCCTGGGCAACTAAATTGAGGTCGATGAGGGTTTTACTGCCGATACCGCGCGGTGGGAGGTTGATGGTGCGGTTCAAGCTGATGGTGTCAAATGGGTTGTGGATCAGCCGCAGGAAGGCAACCATATCCTTAACCTCGCGGCGGCCGTAAAAGCGCTGGGCGCCTACCAGGCGGTAGGGCAACCCAGAGCGCAGGAATGCATCTTCAAAAAGCCGTGATTGGGCATTGGTGCGGTACATGATAGCAAAACTGCCCCCACCCTCTCCGGCGGAAATGCGGTCCATGATATCCCCGACCACATACGCGGATTCCGAGTGGTCATCTACCGCATCGTTTAGAATGATGGGATTTCCGCTGCCGCGTTTGGAAAATAATTTCTTGGGAGTTCGGGCAGTGTTCTGGTTGATAACTGCCTGGGCGGCATCCAGAATATTCTGCGTGGAGCGGTAATTACGCTCCAGGAGCAGCTTGGATGTCTTCGGATATTCTTTCTCAAAGTGGATGATATTGTGGTAATCTGCGCCGCGCCATCGATAAATAGATTGGTCCTCATCCCCGACTGCGAACAGTGAGTGGTGGTGGGAGGAAAAGTGTTTTACCAGGTCATACTGCGCCTGGTTGGTGTCCTGAAATTCATCGACAAGCACATGCTCAAAGCGCTGGCTGTAGCGTTTATGGATATCGGGATGCTCTTCGAATAATTTAACGGTCCAGAGGAGCAGATCATCAAAATCTACAGCATTGCTGCTGCGCAGCGTGGACTCATACCGCTCATAGATGCGCTTGGCCACCTCTTCGCGATAAGTGCGGGCTGAGAAATCACCAGCGGAGGTGAGCTGGTTCTTGGCGTTTGAGATAATGGCGTGCATGGCGTTGGGAGGATACAGTTTATCGTCCAGGTTCAGGTCTTTCAGAATACGTTTTACTATGGACTTCTGGTCATCAGCGTCCATGATGACATAATTCGCGTCAAATGGGAGCACTTCCGCTTCGCGGCGCAGGATACGGGCACAAATGGCATGGAATGTTCCCAGCCACAGCGCACCAACCCCTTTACCAAGCATACGCTCAAGGCGCCCTCGCATTTCACGCGCGGCTTTGTTGGTGAATGTTACCGCAAGGATTTTTCCCGGGTTGACCTGATGTTCATATACAAGGTAGGCGATGCGCTGAGTGAGTACACGCGTTTTCCCTGAACCGGGCCCCGCCAGAACGAGGATCTGTTGCGCGAGTGAGGTAACCGCTTCGTGCTGCTGCGGATTGAGTTTTTTGAGAATATCCATTTTTTACGCGAGAGATGATTGTACCCTAATCACTCATAATTATTATTCTATTTAATATATAATGCCGGGGTTGTGCGCTGTAGATATCTATTCTTAGGTTGGAAATATATTTTTAGATTAGAAATAGCCCTCCTTTTCAGAAAGGCTTTTTGATTCTACTTATTCGCGTACAGATCAATGATCTTAAGGATGACCGCGACCGCTTTTTCCATTGATTCCAGGCAGGTGTATTCATACGGGCCGTGGAAATTATGCCCGCCGTCAAAGATATTTGGCGTAGGCAAGCCCATATATGAAAGGCGCGCGCCGTCGGTTCCACCGCGGATGGGTTTAGTGATGGGCTCAATATCCAGGGCGCGCATGGCTTCTTGAGCGGTTTCAACGATATGCATGACCGGTTTGATCACTTCGCTCATATTGCGGTACTGCTCAACCATTCTCACTTCAATGGTCCCTTTTCCATATTTTTGATTGATGAATTCTGCGCTCTCAAGCATCAACTGCTTCTTATCATCAAATTTATGCGGATCGTGGTCGCGCAGGATATAAATTCCCTCAATATCTTCAACTGATCCCGGGGACATTTTCCACAAGTGATAAAAACCTTCTCTCCCTTCGGTATATTCCGGGCGCTGTTCGACCGGCAGCAAGGCATTGAATTCAAAGAAAATGAGCATGGCGTTTTTCATAACGCCCTTGGCAGAGCCGGGGTGGACGGATTTTCCGTGTACTTTTACAAATGCCTTGGCAGCATTGAAATTCTCGTATTCGATCTCGCCAATTTTTCCCCCGTCCATCGTGTACGCGAAATCCGCACCAAACGCATCCACGTCAAAGTGGACTATCCCTAATCCAGTTTCCTCATCCGGAGTGAAAGCGACCCTGATCGGGCCGTGCTTTATATTAGGATGGGTAATGAGATAATCTATGGCGGTCATGATCTCCGCGACGCCGGCTTTATCATCCGCGCCCAGCAGGGTAGTTCCGTCAGTGGTGATCAGGGTCTGCCCCTTGTATGCGAGCATTTCCGGGAACTCCTGTGGAGATAAGCGCATACACTTTTTCCCTTTGAGGGGGATCTCTTTACCGTCATAGTTCTCTATGATCTGCGGGCTGACTCCTTCCCCATTGAAATCTGTGCTGGTATCTATATGCGCCAGAAAACCGATCGCAGGCAGCTCTTTGCTGGAATTAGAGGGCAAAGCAGCCGTCAGAAAGCATTTTTCATTGAGGTGTACATCCCCCATCCCTAGGGCCTTTAGTTCATGTTCAAGCAAACGGGCGAGATCCCACTGGTTTTCTGTAGTGGGTGTGTGGTCGGTGACCTGTTCGTCCGAGCGGGTGTTTATCTTCACATACCGTAAAAAACGATCTAACAAAGCTGACATAATAAGTAAAATCTCCTGTGTTTAGATAATTGCACCGCAATCTTAACGTTAGACAAAGAAATTCGCAAGCAGTTTTGAGAGAATGATTGCCAAAAGAGGAGCGTTGCGCTACAATGGCAAGCATGGGCTGGCAAATCATAGGACACAGCTGGGCGGCGGACATGCTACGGCAGCATATCGCGGGCGGGAAACTGCGCCACGCATATCTGTTCAGCGGTCCAACTGGCGTCGGGCGGCGGACGCTGGCGCTGCGCTTCGCGCAGGCGGTCAACTGCACCCAACCACCCGCACCCGGCGACGCATGCGGGAAATGCCAGACCTGCCGGCAGATCGAACAGATGCAGCATGTTGACCTGACAGTTGTACAGACAGAAGAAGCAGGCACTGTCTTGAAGGTGAAACAGATTCGAGAACTACAGCATTCGCTGTCTCTCTCTTCGTATGCGGGCGGATACCGGATTGCGCTCCTACTGCGTTTTGAAGAAGCAAATGCTAATGCGCAGAACGCGCTCCTGAAAACACTGGAAGAACCTAACCAAAAAGTGCTGCTGCTACTGACGGCGAATGACCCGCAGAACCTGCTGCCAACAATCCCATCGCGCTGCGAACTGCTGCGGCTGCGCCCGATAGCCGTGGACGATCTGGCAGACGTATTAGTATCACAAGAAAACCTCCCCAAAGATAAAGCGCAGCTGATCGCGCATATATCTGCCGGGCGGGCAGGGATTGCCAAACGGATGGCTGGTGATGCGGAGATACTTGAAAGACGGAAGAAATGGATGGATGATTTGCTGGAACTGCTGCCAGCGGGCAGGAAAGAAAGGTTCCACTATTCAGAAAAAATTACACGGGTCGGTAAGAAAGACCGAGGGCAGGCAAAGAGTGCGATGTTGGAAGGGATGGCTTATTGGCTTTCATTCTGGCGCGACGTGATGCTGATTGGCACGGAGAGCGACACACAGATCACAAATATTGACCTGCGGGAATCAGTTCACCACACGGCGGAAGAAGTTGCTCCACGGGAAGCTGCACGCGCTATGAGCGTCCTGGAACGCGCTTTCAAGCGCGTTCGAATGGCAAATTTACAACTGATGCTGGATGTAATTCTGCTGGATTGGCCCGTAGTCACCGCTGGCTAACAGCGGGCAGGGTGTTATCTGGTGAATATAGAAAAACCACCTTTTATATGGATACATAAATGCGATGTCACGCAGGGTGGTAATGTGCCGGTTTTTGGAACATTCGTGTGATTAAGAAAACCCTGGTACCCGGAATGATCAGCTACTTGATCGCGTCACGCAGCTGTTTGGCAAGGTCCTGAAAGTGCCCTGAGTAGCGCGTTTCTTCACGGCGGGGGCGCGGCAGGTCAACCGCAAGGTCCAGGCACACCCGCGCGGGGCGCCGCGTGAGCACCAGTACGCGGTCTGCCAGCAGGAGCGCTTCGGAAATGGAATGGGTAACCATCACAACTGTTTTACGGTGCGCCTGCCACACACGCAGCAGCTCCGCTCCCATCTGTTCACGGGTGAGGGCATCGAGCGAGCGAAATGGTTCATCCAGCAGGAGCAGGTCCGGGTCCTGGATCAGGGCGCGGGCGATCGCGACACGCTGTGCCATACCGCCCGAAAGCGACCCCGGCCACACATCTATGAAATCGCCCAAATCGACCAACTCTATCAGGTCGAGCGCCTGCGCCCGAGCACTATTGGGATCAATCTCTTTCAGTTCGAGGGGCAGGGTGATATTTTCCAGCACAGTGCGCCACGGCATGAGGTTGCTCTCCTGAAAAACAATCCCAATGCGCGGAGAATGCCGGCCCGGGTAAATCACCTTTCCTTTAGTTGCCTCATCGAGCCCCGCCAACACACGCAGGAGCGTGGTCTTGCCGCAGCCGGACGGCCCCAGCACGCATAAGAACTCCTGCGGGCGGATACGCGCGTGAATGTCCTCAAGTACGTGCAGATAGCCGTTGTGGTCATCGTAGGTCAAACCGATATGCTGGAGTTGGATGGAATCACGGGAAGGCATTTTATTTATGTTTCCTTATGGCAGAAAGTCGTTGCTGAAAGCTCCGTCTAAATCAACGGGGGACGTGAGCAGGTCCATCTGTAGAAGTAGATCCTGCATATTCTCCCAGGCATCAGGCTGCGAGTAGCCGAGCTGCTCAGCCTGCCAAAGCACGATGGACGCGTCCAGCACCCGACGTTGGACTTCCTTTTCCGTGGGGGAGAGATTGGCCAGATTTTCCACATGCACTTCGCTGATCGTGAAGGCTTCCTCGGGATGATCAATGGTGTACTGGATTCCCTTCAGCGTTCCCTGCACCATCGCGCGCACCAGGTTCGGGTGGTTTTCTATCACCATTTCACTGGTCACGAGCCCATTGGCAACGAGGGAGATGTAATCCGCGGCTGCCAGAGTATTCACTTGGTACCCTTCAGCGGCGAGTTTGATGGGTTCATTGCTGATATACACCACGACCGCGTCCTCAACTCCGCTTGCGAGCGATTCCACCTGCGTATAACCAATCGTGTCAAGTAAAACATCCTGCTCTTCCAAACCGCCGGCGTTGAGCAGGGCTTTAAAACCGATGTAGCTGGCACCGTACAGGCCGGGAATGCCGACGCGCTTACCGCGCAGGTCTTGCGGAGATTCAATCCCAGTGTCAGCCAGGGAAACAACTCCGACAGGAAAATCCTGGTACCAGGCCATCACATATACCACTGGGAGTTCCTGCGCACGTCCGAGAAGCACCTGTTCGCCGGAGACGATTGCAAACTGAAGCTCCCCCGCGCCTAGCAGGGCGACGGAATCGGTCTCCATGTTGTAATCTATTTCCACGTCCAGCCCTTCCTCGCTGTAGAAACCTTTTTCAATGGCGACATACAGCGGCGCAAATTGGACATTGGGGATATACCCGACCGGCAGGCGGATAGCGGCGGTTTCCTGATGTTCAGCTACAGACGCGGGAGTGCAGGCGGCAGCAGCCAGAAGAGCCAGTGCCGCAATGACTATAAAGTTTTTACTCATAATTTATTCCTCTTTCTATTATTATTCCTGCCAGCGCAGCAGGTGTTTTTCCAACCACAGCACGATCCCGTACAGGGAAAGCGCCAAAATGACCAAGGTGAACACACCCACGAACACCAGTGCCGTGTCGTACTGGCCGCGCCCGACATTGATCAGAAAACCCAGCCCGCGGTTTGCCCCGACCAGTTCTCCCACTACAGCACCAATAACTGAAAGCGTTGCGCCAATGCGCAGGCCGCCCAGAAGGACGGGAAGCGCTGCTGGCAGTTCAAGCAGGCGCAGCGTCTGCCAGCGATCCGCGCGCATAGAGCGCATCAGATCACGCAGGTTTTCAGACACCGCCCGCATCCCCACGACCGTGTTAACGAGAACGGGAAAGAAAACGATCAGGGCGCAGATGAGAACCTTGGAGAAAATACCGGGACCGAACCAGATGACGAGCAGCGGAGCGATGGCTACCGTTGGCACCGCCTGGCTGGCGACCAGAAAGGGTTGCAGGATGTTTTCAAGGAAACTTGAGCGGCTGAGGAAATAGCCCAGAATGGCGGCAAACAGGATACCGGCCAATAATCCTAAAAGGACCTCAATCAGCGTGGCGGCAGTGTGGCGCAGGAGGGAACCGTCGGAGAGGGCGCGCAGGAAGCGTTCGGCGACCTGAAGGGGTGTGGGGAGGATGAAAGCTGGCAGGCGGAAGATGAGCACCGCTCCCTGCCAGGCAAGCAGGAAAATGGCAGCCGTGATGAGCATGCTCCAGCGCCGCGTGGTCGGCTTTCCGAACCTTTTTTTCTTTTTCTCCATAAAAAAACACTGCTCCTGACAGCTTACGGGGCAGCGCCTTCTGTTTAGAGAACCTTCTTTCATCCGGACTGTACCGTCGACCCCGGAATTGCACCGGGTCTGCGCATTGCAGCACTTGTGGGTTGTCACCACCGATCGGGAATCAGGAGCGCGAGCTCCTTCACCCTGCCCCGAAGGATATCGAATAAATTGTATAAAGTTTTTATACCAGCGTCAAGTGAATTTTGTATTAACGCCAGTATAATTTGCCATTATGCAGGAACACGATAAACGCGCATACATCATTGAACAGGCAGGCTGGCGGGATCTGCTGGCACTTTTCGCACTGGAAAAAGTATGCTTTGAACGCGACGCCTGGCCGTTGATTGAACTGATGGGCGTGCTGACCTTCCCGGGAGTAGTACGGCTGCGAGCGGTGGGGGATGGTAAAATGGTCGGTTTTATCGCTGGCGACCCGCGCAGACGGGATAACACTGGCTGGATACTGACGTTAGGCGTGATGCCAGATTGGCGCCGGCAGGGAATCGCGGTTGCGCTCCTAAAAAAATGCGAGGAGCAGCTGCACATGCCGCAGATGAAATTATCCGTGCGGCGCAGTAATGCCGCTGCGATTTGCCTGTACGAGAAGCTGGGCTACAAACAGGTGGATATCTGGTCGAAGTACTACCAGGGGGGTGAGGACGGAATGGTACTGGCGAAAAAGATGACATGGGTATGAAGGAAATATAAAGAGGAATTATAGAATTGATGGACACAAAGGAAATATTAGCGCTGTTAGCGCAGGGAATTGTACTGGGGTTTTCCATTGCCGCGCCGGTCGGACCGATTGGAGTACTGTGTATTCGGCGCACGCTGCAGAATGGGTTCAAATCCGGCCTGGCAAGCGGGCTGGGAGCGGCGTCCGCGGACGCTGCCTACGGGGCGATCGCGGCGGCCGGCTTGACGCTGGTGGCTGATTTCCTCGCTAAACAGCAGGTCTGGCTAGGGATGTTGGGTGGTGCGTTCTTGCTGCTTTTAGGTGTGCGGACCTTCCGCAGCCCGCCCCCGAGTGCGGATGGCGGGGATACAGAAGTAAATACACTGGGTGGAGATTATCTCTCCACCTTTCTGCTCACGCTCAGCAACCCGATCACGATCTTCTCTTTCGCGGCGCTGTTCGGCGGGCTGAGCGCCCAGGGGGGAGCGGCATTCAAAGGGAGCGCGTACCTGCTGGTGCTGGGCGTGTTCACCGGGTCTGCGCTGTGGTGGCTGACGCTGGCCACAGGAGTGAGTCTCTTTCGGCGCCGATTCAGCCAGGGGTTGATGCTGTGGGTCAACCGCATTGCGGGCGCGGTGATCGTTGCTTTTGGGCTGGTGATGGTGTGGCGGGCGCTTGCGCCATTCTTTGGCTAAATCCTCATTCCTATAAAAACTTCTTCTTTCGTTGTGATGACAGGATGTGGCGAGTTGATTCATAAACCCCTCAAATGGATAATAACAGCTGCTCTTGCCAACGTGATTAGTGAGACTTCAATCTTCTGAATCTCATAATGATTTGGGTAATAATTGGATCTTCTGTAGATAAATTGGCTGTTCTTATTCGGAAGGAGAGGAAAGATATTTTTTCCCGAAAAAGAGATTGGTCAATATATAAGCAATTAACATTGACACTGAGGAAACAATTCCTAGAGCGGGATACGCTCCAAGAGCGATCAAACGCCCTCCACCTAACGCTGCTATTATAAAGCCGACCTGAAATGTGATCTCAAGCCAGGCCGATGTGGCCGTGCGCGATCTTTTGGTTGCGACAGTAGATGCGAATGATAACCATAATGAGGTGCCTACCCCGATAAAAGAACGGAAGATAATATAAGCAGAGCCACCAATGAGGGGATTTATTGTAATGATTGTGAATAAAGCAAATACAGATGACAAAATACGGCTTATGATAATAATTCTTAATCCATTATATTTTTTTGCGAGTGAAGGCCCAGCCAAGAGAAGGATCACGGTTGGAATGATCAATATCGCGGACATGGTGCCATACGCCTGAAGAGTGGAATTGTAATAATAGACGAAGATAATATTCATAAAGAACATTAAGAATCCAAATCCGGTGCCGAGAAAGAATTCAATACCAGCAAACCTTACGGTGTTCTTATCAATTCCCTTCAAATAAGGGGAAAGGCTGATCTTTCTCGTGTCAGCAGGCTTATCTTTATTAAGAAAAAATAAAGGGGTTGTACCTAAAATGATCAGCAGGCTTGCACAAATCAGGATCATTCGGTAGGTTGACGTTTCATTAATAAACAAAGAAGCTAATAAGACTGGAAGAAAACCACCGATGAGATTACCAATTGCTCCAGATGAGTAGATGGTGATGCTGGAAAATGAATATTCTTTATCCTTCTGTTTACCTGCGTATTGGCTGATAAAAGGCATTTGAATAATGAAATATCCAGTTCGAACGGTACCAAGTATAAAAGAACCGAGTAAGATCAGAGTCTGGTTTGGGGAGGACACGCGGAGAAGATAGGAAAAACCGACAACAAGGTTTACAAGGATAAAAGATCTTTTACTACCCATCTTTTCAGTCAGAAATCCGATCGGTATTGCTGCTAATACCTGCGCGAAAGGCGTCAGGCTAAGGATGACCCCTAAAAAATCAGGAGACATATTCATGGATAGGATGTATAAATTAAAATCAGCTTCGATCACCCCAAATCCAATATTGACCAACAGCATTGCCAGTAAATATAATTTGATGTTCTGGTCAACACCCTCATCCGTTTGAAATAATGAACGAATACTACTTATCATTTAACCTCTTTTGGTCCTTTTTTCTTTCTTTTCTATGATTGCTTGACCTTGCTGTTTCACACAGGAACCACGACGAGATCCAGTGATTGGTGTTTTCCGATGAAAATATGTACTAAACGAAACATTATACCAACTCTGGATGATGTAAACGTTTTCAACAAGAAACATTCTGATAAAAAACTGGTTTGCATCCTCGCCCCAACCCTCTCCCTCTGGGAAGTAGAGGGAGATGAATACGGGCCGAGATCCTTCGCTGCGCTCAGTTCTCCCTGTCTCGCATGCGCCTTGATGGAGCTGGTAGACAGGGATCCTCATAAAAAAGACCTTTCAACTATCCACTGGATAGTTAAAAGCCCTTGGGAAAAGCTCGGATTCCAAGTTTTGGTGGGTTAGGAAGGCACCCTACAATTTCGCTTTCTTGCGCAGGCGGTCCTGAACCTTGCTGCCCTTCAGTTCGCGCAGAGCGTCCCGCGCGATCCAGCGGGCGGTCTTGTCGTCTATGGTGAGGATCTCATCCGAGAGTACTATGGCGGCTTTATTGAGGGTGAGGTTGCGTTTGCCGATACCGCGGACCGCCCAGTTGACGGCTTTCCTGACGAAATTGCGCGGGTCTGACGCACCGGCTTTGATGATGGGGAAGAGCGCGGTGAAGGCTTCATCAGGCGCGCCCTTATCGTGCACTACCAGGCAGGCGATTAGCACATAGCCCGCGCGGCGGACGAATTCACTCCTATCTGCTGCCCATTCCCCGATCTTCTCCCAGGCGAAGGGTGTTTTATCGAACAGGTTGCCGCACACCCCATCGCAGATATCCCATGAGTTGAAATCGCGCACCCAGGCGTCCATCTGCGCGTTGGTCACCCGGGCGGGATCATCAACCATCGAAGCCAGGATGCGCGCTTCGGGAATACCCGTCTCCCACAATGCCAGCGCCAGCTGGTGGTCTTTTCCGCTTTCTTTGGCGATCTTTCGCAGCCGGGGAACCGGGATGCCGAGCCGCCCGTTGGTGTGAATACCGAAACGGGCCATACCGGGGAGGGATTTGGTGTCCGCCAGGGCGAGGAGTTGGGCGAGAACGTGATTTAATTTTTCCATACGTGCCCTCTATTTATAATTTTGTATTATTATAAAATCTCTCCGCTCAACTTAGAGTGAAATAATTCCTAATTATCATTAAATACCAGTAATGAAAATAAGGCAACTTTTTATTTTCACTTATTTCAATTAGAAAATTCAAGAAAAATAATGCGGGGCGGATGAGATATGATCGGGTCCGCTACCAAATCCTGGGCAGCAGCCGATAGCGCACCTCCTGTGTGTACTCTACATATCCGGGCAGTTCCTCCTGGAGAGTGCGGTCTTCCAGCGCGGTGCGGATGACAAAGCCAATGACCGTCAATATGGTTGGGATCCATGCCCAGGTTGAGCTGAAGAAAATCGGAGTGGACAGCCAGGCCACGATAGCGCCGGAGTAACCCGGATGGCGCATGAACCGGTACGGCCCTTCGCGGACAACAGAATGCCCGCGGTCAGCCTGGATGCGTACATGCGAAGAAAAGAAACGGTTAGCAAATGTGGCCCAGGTGGAGAACATGCTGGCAGCAAAATAAACAAACAGCGCAGCGATCTGCATGCCGTTGGGAAGGTCCGGCGACCATCCAAAGCGCGCATCCAGCCCGGCAACGATCCATGTGACCAGAGGAAGGTACAAAGCGATTACCGGCACCAAGATTTTATCCCAGGGTTTTACATTTTCTTCCTGCCCCGCTGCCATACGCTCAGTGATCATATCCGGATCATTCAGCAGCATAACCACGCGGCTTACGATAAGGATGACCAGCGTCAATCCCCCGTATACCCAACCCTCCCACCAGTCCAGGCGCCCTGCTGACAGGAACAGCACAGCCAGCATGAGGATAATGGTGAATAGGAAGCGCAGGATCACGATCATAATGATTTTGGATTTACCCATGTCTTTAAAATCAGTCTTTTTCTTATCAGCCATTTTTCCCTCCAGTTAGAACCAGTAAATTTTCAATTTCGTGTAAGCTTAGCTTGAACTAAGCGCTTCGCGCAGATGACTCGCACTCGGGGGTGATTTTCTAACAG
>CAZBCD010000002.1:0-20270 GCA_964490205.1 uncultured Pelolinea sp.
GCAGCTTACCTCTCTTACGCTTTCAAAGTTGCACTTGCTAGTTGAATTCAAGCTTAATAATAGACACCCGTGCATGACGGGTGTCCAATTCATAGAACTGATTCTTATTGAGAAAGCATCGAGGTGAGCGCTTTCAGCATGGTTGAGGTAACTAATTGGCTGGACTGCTCTCGATGCGGAGAACTTGCCATTTGGCTGCCGGCAACCAGCGCGCCTGTGAGCGCTTCCAGGTTACTTTTTCCACCTTGTTTGGCGGATAAAAAGCTCATTCCCGCACCCAACAGATCTCCCAGGTCCAACCCATCCTGTGCATCCGCTGATCCAGCGCCGGATAATGATCCAAGCAGATCACCCAAGTCTATACCATCACTCTGCCCGCCAGCTTGACCGCCACCAACAAGTGACCCCAACAAGGAGCCAAGCATATCGCCTGATGCCGCCGGTTTACTGGTGGGCGCTTCTCCTGCACCAAAAACAGTCTGCATCATTGACATAATGCTGCCTGCATTAAGGTCCTTGCCTGTCATCTGTTTGGCTGCCTTATTCAACCCCTGCGCATACAATTTTCCCGAGCCGCTTTTTGCTTGCTTACGGAGGAGAGATGCTGCGTACTCCAACTGGACTGCCGGGTCCGCGTTCTTCTTTTCTTTCATCGCCTGAGTGATGACTTCAAAGATCTCGACCATATGGTCTCCATGGTCATGATTATAAGTATCCGCTTTATTCAATGATGTCTTACTGTCTTACATGGTTTTTGTTACCTGATTGAAAAGAGAAAGCAGGTCAATTTGATTTTTTGCCATTTCTTCCACTCCTTTTTACTGTTTACTTATTCTACACGTAAAACATATTTTTTTCATCAGAAATTCGCCACCCAGTGTTGGTATAAGCCCAGATTTCTCTCCTTCCCATCAGAATAGAAACTGCCCGATACCGAAAATCCACTAACACGCGCAATTTCAGTTAGTTCATTTGCAGTAAAAATGTGCACAAAGCGAAAAGCTGGTTCATTATGCCCATCTTTTTGATGCGCCCGCCAATCCATCAACACATCATCAGGATCCACGTCCGATGAATCGACCCCGACACTTTCCCAGGGTTGGATGCGTTTGACCAAGCGCGGGCTGTTGCGCGGCTGCCAAACGGAAATATAACAGTCTTTGCCAACAGCCAGCAATTCCCGCATCTGTTTGCAAAGTAATTTGCGGCGCGCTTCGCCCGGAATGTGATGCAGAACCGCAAAGCAATAAATGGCATCCCATTCCACATCAGGAAGGGAATTGATCCATTTATCTCGATTCAAATCTGTTTGATGGAATACGATCTTCTGCCCTTCGCAAATGGGCAGCACATTTTTTTCGGCTTTTGCAATCAAACCAATACTGAAATCTATCCCAAAGTACAACCCTGTATATCCTTTTTGCGCCCAGGCATACGCAAGGTTTCCATTTCCACACCCAATATCCAACCAATTTCCTTTTTTGGCAGCATTTTCTAAAATACTGGAAACACCAGGCTGAATCTTTCTTCTTGTCTGGGCAAACGAGTCGGCAAATTTTTGATAGAATTCTTGATTAATGCGGTTTAATTTATCTAACGTTTCAGCTTTCATTCTGTTTGATTATAGCTTGTCCTCAGTATATGATAGCCTCAGTTACTTATGACCGATCAAAATATTTCCTGGCAGAAATCCCGCCAATACACCGAAGAACAACTGCACATAGCAGCAGTCGTACTGGAAGAGATCCGTTCCGGTATAGACACAATGAAAGCTGTCCGTGCGCACCCCCTGAGTGAGGGTGGATATATTGCTAAGCATATGCTGGTTCATGTATACCGGCAGAAAGTGAAAAACGGTGAATTTGAAACGGATGATGGTCTTTTAGCGCGCATCCGTATGAAACCGATACGCTCGCTTTCCGGAGTATCCACGGTGACCGTGCTCACAGAACCGTATCCATGCCCGGGGAGCTGCCTGTTTTGCCCTGATGATAGTCAACTCCCAAAAAGTTATCTACGGGAAGAACCCGGGGCAGCACGGGCGTTCCAGAATGAATTTGATCCTTACCGCCAGGTTCGGTCCCGCCTGAACTCTTACCATGCGATCGGCCACCCAATAAACAAGATTGAACTGCTGATCTTAGGCGGATCCTGGTCTGCCTATCCTGTTGATTACCGTGAGCATTTTGTAAAACGCTGTTTTGACGCGATGAATGGGAAAGATTCGCCCAATCTCGAAACCGCCCAGGCATTGAATGAAAAAGCGGAGAGCCGCAATGTCGGTTTGGTGGTGGAAACACGACCAGATATGATCAATCCAAGTGAGATTGCCCATATGAGGAAATTAGGGGTGACGAAAGTGCAGATGGGAGCTCAGAACTTTAATAATGAGATATTATTGAAAAACCAACGCGGGCACGGTGTGGAAGACACTCTGCATGCTTCAGCACTGCTTCGCGCAGCCGGTTTCAAGATCGTGCTGCACTGGATGCCTAATCTACTGGGAGCAACACCCCAATCAGACCGAGAGGATTTTCAGCGCATGTGGGATGGCGGATTTTGCCCGGATGAATTGAAGATCTACCCCACCCAATTACTAGAAGAAGCTCCTTTATATGATTTATGGAAACAGGGGAAATTTAAACCTTATACAACTGATGAACTGATCGACCTGATCGTAGATATTAAGCCCAGCATACCAATCTACTCCCGAGTTAACCGCATCGTGCGTGATATCCCTGCCAACTATATAAAAGCAGGCAGCCGCCGTTCAAGCTTGCGGCAGGATGTGCACATTGAGCTGAAGAAGCGCAGCCAGCGCTGCCGATGCGTTCGCTGCAGAGAAGTAAGAGGGACAACTGTTGACCCACAGGACCTGATCTTTGAAAACTATTTATACAAAGCAGCCTTCGCAGAAGAACACTTCCTTAATTACAGCACAAGTGATGACCGCTTAGCCGGCTTCCTGCGCCTGGCTATACCATCTGATTCTTCCGATCCTATTTTTACATCCCAAAGAAAGGCGCTTTTCGCATTGATCCCAGAACTAGAAGGTGCCGCAATGATCCGGGAAGTACATATCTACGGGCAGTCCTTAGCTGTTGGCACCGATCAGGTCGGTGCCGCCCAGCACAGCGGATTGGGAACGACCCTGCTAGAAAAAGCTGAGAGAATAGCAAAGAACGCCGGTTATTCAAAACTGGTAGTGATCGCTGCTGTCGGCACACGCTTGTATTACGAAAAACGCGGGTTTATTCGCTCCGGTCTTTACATGACCAAAAATGTGGTTTAAAACTTCATTTAAGACAGTAAATCAATAAAGTGCCCACTTACACACACACCGAACTGTTTTAACGCTATTACGATGGGGGACAGCATCTTGTGTCTATCAAATACTCAATCTACACATCCTGGGAGGTGCTCATTTATCATGGCCGTCTATCCGAGAACACATCCACCGATTAGCGCTCATCTCATTAGGACGCGTCTTTCGATTCCAAGAAGAACTTATGTGTTTCTTGTTAAAGTAAAGCGGCCAGGGAAAAAGATAATGGTTATCTTTGAAAAAACAAATGCGGTCAGTAAAACAACCCGGGGGGTTCTTGAAAGAGTTATTTCTCTTGCTGATCGGTGATGATTATAAGTATTCTTTGAGCTGCCTGGAGTGCTGTGGGTGGCGCAGATGGCGCAGGGCTTTGGTTTCTATCTGGCGGATGCGTTCACGCGTGAGCCCAAATTTCCGCCCAACCTCTTCCAGCGTGTTGAAACGACCGTTCTCCAATCCGAACCGCAGGCGTAATATGCGCGCCTCACGATAAGGCAGCGAATCTAGGATATCACTGATCTTTTCACTGAGTAATTTCGTGTACACTTTTTGGCTGGGGGTAGGTGTATCCCGGTCTTCCACAAAATTGCCTAATTCAGATTCTTCTTCATCATCATTGATAGGGCTTTCCAGCGATAAGGGCAGCCAGGAAACCCGGATCATCCATCCAACTTTATCTTTGGGCAGATCCAGCGCTTCTGACAGTTCCTCAATGGTTGGTTCCCTGCCCAACTTTTGTTCCATTTCATGGATGTGTTTGTACATTATGCGGATGCGGTCAACCATATGCACAGGTACACGAATCGTGCGGCCCTGGTCAGCAATTGCCCGGGTGATCGTTTGGCGGATCCACCAAGTAGCGTAGGTTGAGAACCGAAATCCACGGGAATGATCAAATTTTTCGACTGCCTTCATCAAGCCCAGATTACCTTCCTGGATCAGATCGAGAAAAGGCACACCGCGTCTGTTATATCGTTTGGCCACACTTACTACTAAACGGGTATTCGCCTTAATAAGGTGTTCCCGTGCGAACAATCCATCTTCGATAATCTCCTCAAGTAATTTCCGTTTTTCGGGAGTACTATTATTTCCCAGCCTGATAAGTTCTTCTTTCGCTGCCCGTCCAGCTTCATATCGTTTGGCCAGACTAACTTCCTGTTCCTTTTTGAGGAGTGGGACTTTGCTCATTTCCCGCAAATACAAAGTGATCGTGTCATCGCTGGCTATTTTTTCAACTCCGGCAACCGCAACCTCATCTGTTTCTTGATTACTCTCCTCTTCAGTTTCCTTACTAAAACCATTGGCAGACAACACTTCCACTTCTTCTGGAAAAACGACCTGGACACCCTGGCGGTTTAGAATACCCACCATTTCCTCAATTCTTTCGACACTTGCGCCGCTACGCGGAATGATCTCTTCGAGGTCTTCTAATGTGACATGTCCTTGAAGGCTGGCTTTTTCAAGCAGCATGTCTATAACTGATTTGCCCTTGTCATCTTTAGGAAACGCTGCTTTCAATGTGATCCTTTCTTTCAGGTGGTGAGGGTTTCGTTTGTTCGGTTTTCTTCCCGCGTTCTTTTTGGCTGCCATTATTTTTGATATTCCTTATCTCGCGGTTCTGATAGTGTTCGCAAACTGCCTGGTTGAGATTTTGCCCGCAGATAGCACATAATCCCCTGCAGTCAGGCTGGCAAACTGGATTGATGGTCAATTCCATTAGCATGTAATCATGGAGAATTGGTTCAAAATCGATATTGCCATCTTCAGGCACTCTGATCTCATCTTCCGATGGCTCCACATAAGGGAAAGTGAAATATTCTTCAAATTCTGAACGAATTTTATTATGAAAAGGTTTCAAACAGCGGCTGCATTCACTTTCCACTTCCGCTTTGAAATCTGTCTGCGCTATGAGCCCATCCTGCGTGCGGATCAGATCAATTGATCCGTTGACAGCGCGCAGAAATAACCCATCGCCCATGTCAATCTCATTAAATTCAAAAGGCAGAACGCGTGAATATCCAATGGGTTGATTAATAAGGAAACCAATGTTGATGCGAAAAGGTTTTTGCGACGGATTCAATATAATACCAACAAAATTAGTATAATTTACACGATTATAGCACGCAGGTATTGACCAGTCAAGTTTTTATAATAATTTTCATAAAATTTAACATTCTATGACCAGAACTGTCCTTATCGCCACAACAAATAAAGGGAAACAAGCCGAGATGTTCGCACTGCTGGAGAATGAAATTTATATCCTGCGCACTCCTCAAGACCTGTTGATCTCAGTTGAAGTAAATGAAACCGGAAGCACATATGTAGAAAACGCACGCTTGAAAGCAGTCGCTTTCTGCAAAGCAAGCGGGCTGCCAGCGCTGTCAGATGATAGCGGGTTGGAAGTGGATGCTTTAGATGGAGCACCGGGATTATTTTCTGCACGCTTCTCCCTAAAGCCAAACGCAACAGACGCAGACCGGCGTGCGCTGCTGATCAGTAAATTAAAGAGCGTATCCAGACCATGGAAAGCTCGTTTCGTGTGCGCAATGGCATTTGCACTGCCGGATGGCAAGTTATTTTATTCACATGGCATCTGCAGGGGAGAAATCATCCCAGAAGAGCGGGGGAACGGGGGATTTGGATATGACCCGGTCTTCCTATGCGATGGTAACAATCGTACGATGGCTGAACTCGGCATACCTGAAAAGAACCGCATCAGCCACCGTGCAAAAGCCGCAATGGGAATTTTGCCCTATATACATTCAGCGTTCACTTAGCTCCATCACTTGATGGGTTTATCACACCGCGCCAATCTCTAATTATCTAGATCATTGATAAAAATTTTTCGATTTTCAATTCTTCAATTGTTCAAGGAATTTTTTTATCCTGGCTTCGTGCCCCTGATCCGACGGCTGGTAAAATTTCTTCCCCCGCACAGCATCCGGTAGATACTGCTGCTCAGTGAAGTGCCCCGTGTAATTATGCGGATACTTGTATCCTTTTCCATGCCCAAATCCTTTAGAATCCCGATTGGCGTCCATCAGGTGAATCGGAACGGGCTGGGCGCCTTGCGTTTCAATTAGTTTGGCTGCCTCAAAATAACCCAGAACTGAGTTCGATTTTGGCGCTGTAGCAAGATAAAGAGTCGCTTCTACTATGGGATAAATGCCTTCCGGCAAGCCCACATATTCAAAGGCGGAAGCAGCAGCTGACGCTACCCCCAGCGCCTGCGGGTCTGCCAGACCAATATCCTCACCAGCGAGGATCAGCAAACGTCGGAGGATGAAACGCGGGTCTTCCCCTGCTTTGATCATTTTAGCCAGCCAGTAGAGCGCCGCATCCGGGTCTGAGCCGCGCACCGATTTAATGAAAGCAGAAATTGTATCGTAATGCTCATCCATATTCTTGTCATAACGGATAGCCCGCCGCTGGATGGAATCCTGAGCAATTTGCAGATCTATGCTGACCGCAGCCGATGGATCCGGTTCTGTTGATTCAACCGCCAGTTCCAACGCGTTTAACAAGCTTCGCGCGTCACCATTTGCCATATTGGTAAGGTGCGCCTTTGCTTCATCACTTACCTTGATCTTCCTTTTCCCATAGCCCCGCTCGGTATCCGTCAGCGCGCGGTCAAAGATGATTGATAACTGCCCATTATTAAGCGGCTTAAGGTTAAAGATGCGGGAACGGGAGACTAACGCTGGAATGACATCGAAGTAGGGGTTCTGTGTGGTGGCGCCAATGAGAATGATAAGCCCTGATTCAATGCTTGGCAGCAGCGCGTCCTGCTGGGCGCGGTTCCAGCGATGGACTTCATCCACAAACAGAATCGTGCGTTTGTTATACAGGCGCCGGCGGTCGCGGGCTTCTGCGATCACCGCCCGGAGCTCACTCTTACCTGCCATGACCGCGGACATGGTCGCAAAATATGATTGGCTGTAATTGGCTATCAGGCGTGCCAGAGTGGTCTTGCCAGAACCGGGGGGTCCGCATAAAATGATTGAGGAGAATAACCGATCAGCTTTCACAGCCCGCCGCAATAAGCGCCCTTCTCCAATGATCTCCTCCTGTCCGATAAATTCTTCCAGCGTCCGCGGCCGCATACGGGCTGCCAGCGGCGCTTCCGTCTTCATCCGTTCATCCATGGCATGGTCAAATAAATCCATACGTCCCTTGCCCTTCCTCTAGCTGATCCATCATATAGTACACCTGTCCTATTATAACCGTATTCGTAATCCCTTTCCCAAATTTTAACTGGATTGCTATACAATTATGAAAGCCGGTAAAACCCTGCAATCATAAGAGTAAGAAGGAGAAGAAAAATGGAAGCTTTATTTGGCGTGGCGATCCTCCTGCCTTTGATCTGTTTAGGAATGATGATCCTGACAGCGGTAGTGGTCATCTTCGCTCTTCGGCGCAGAACTCAGGCAATCAGCCAGCAGGTACAAGAAAATACAGCACTTCCTGAAAATGGTCCCCCGGCAAACACCCGCTGGGCACGCGGAGACCTGAAAAGCACACCACAACCTGATAAAACCGAGGAACTGATGAAAGCCTGCCCCGCCTGCGGGGGAGAAAATGCAGCCGGCAGCAGCTCCTGTACGTACTGCGGGAGAGCGCTATGATCAAGAGATTTGCCGCGGTGGCTTTATGGGTGGAAGATTTCGCTTCCGTCCTGCATTTTTATCAGGATATCCTCGGCCTGGACTTGATCTCCCAACACGGAGATGTACCCCAATTACAGGTTGGAGATGGTCTATTAGTGCTGGTCAAAGGTAAACTGCCGGCCGCGATTGACGCTTTTCCAGCAGACTTTCCGCTGATAGCTTTTGAAGTAAATGATCTAAACAAGATGGTGAACACTTTGATGGCTGAAAATGTTGAGCTGAAAAGCGGTATTGAAGAGCGGCGCGACTCCCGCTGGATCAAAGTGTGTGACCCAGCCGGCAACCTAATTGAATTAGTAGAAATAAAATAAAAAAGGACCCCAATATGCCCTTGAAATTTAAAGATGCTATACCAGAGAATGATAAAGCTGGATTGTTGGCATTGGGACTGGTACTGCTTATCATCGGGCAGGCACTCTCAAAAAGCAACCAACCCATACTGCTCTTCCTGAGATATGTGTTCTTCGCAGCATCCCTGATCATCTATGGATATGTATTTTATATACATAACCAGGAGCGAATCGAAAAGAAAAAAGAACGAGAGAAAAATTGATCACCACACTTTGATCAACATCATCAGAATGTAAACATTTTTTCTTCAAAGGGGGGGAGAGCACGCATCCTTTCTTTCAAGTGTGCGTATATAAGTAGTGAAAGGCAAAAATTAATTAAATTTTTAGGTGAGACATGAAAAATAGAAAAATCATCGCATTATTTACAGCGCTCCTGATCTTCTCCTGTCTGGTAATAACTGCCTGCAGCAGCCCTTACCAGACCAGAAGTGATGATGTAAGTGGTTTCAAGTACATTTCAATCGAAACATTCGGCGAGTTCATCATCGAACAAGGAGATGAGGAATCCCTGACGATCGAAGCACCGCGCGATTATCTGCGGTATGTCACGACTGAAGTGAAAAACGAAACACTGATCATCAGCACTCGCCGCGGTTTCATCGGCGGACCTGTCCGCAGGGCAACCTACACAATCATGGTAAATAATCTGGAAGATATCTCCCTGTCCGGAGCAGGCGCGATTAAGGTTTTCCCCCTGGAAACAGATACACTGGATATCAACCTGACCGGCGCGGGAAGTATTGAGATTGATGAGTTGACCGCGGAACGGTTGGAAATAAATCTGGCCAGTGCAGGCGCGATCATCATCGCAGGAACAGTAGAAAAGCAGGATATCAACCTCACCGGCGTTGGCAGCTATGAGGGCGGCGACCTGCAAAGCGAGGACACGGAGATCTACTTGACCGGCGCGGGCAGCGCAGTTGTATGGGTTGAAGATGATTTAGACGTGGAAATTACCGGAATCGGTTCTGTATCCTACTTTGGAGATCCGGATGTGTACCAGGACATCAGCGGCTTAGGATCGATCAACAGCAGGGGAGCGCATTAGATTTCTCCTCCCTCTTTTTGGAGAAGCCGTGCTGCTCACACGGCTTCTTTTTTTATGGGATGATCCATACCAGCCCGGCATATTTACTGAACGCGTCCGCGATCAGATAGGAATGCCCGCTCTCTATATCCAGCACATTGATCTGACTGCCCCCGCTTCCCTCCTGAATATACGCCAAATAATTTCCATCAGGTGACCAGGATGGTGAGTGGACCGTCGCGGAGAGGTCCGTTAACTGTGTCTCGTCACCCGCCTCCACATCCAGCACATACAGTTGAAAATGGTCCCCGCGCTTGGAAAGAAATGCGATCTGCTCTCCATTTGGAGACCACACAGGAGATGCCTCATAGGTATCATTATGCGTCAGCTGGGTTTGCTCCGACCCGTTCACATTCATCAAGAATATCTCAAAATCACCGTCCTGATCGGAAAGGAAGGCGATCTTTCCGCCATCTGGCGACCAGTTCGCCTGTGTCTCCTGGGAATCCATCTCGGTCAGGCGCTGCTCGGCGGATGTTTCCAAATTAAGCATCATGATATCAAAATCGCCATAGGTATCGGCCTGGAAGACGATCAAATTACCGTCGGGGCTGACACGTGGTTCGGTTTCATCAGCCGCGATTGTGGTGAGGGACTGGGGATCACCTGCTGGTAAGGGTATCTTGTAAAGATCGTACGTTCCATCCCTGTCCGATGAAAAAATAAGCCAATCCCCACCCGGGTGCAGGGCCGGAGATATATCCGCAGAAGGACCTTCAGTAAGACGGGCAACATCACCGCCCGGGAGATCAAGCATAAAAATATCATATGCATCTCCATTTTCGGGCTGGGCGGCAAAAGCTAGCGTCCCCGTACCATTTTTTAAAAGTTCTAATTCTTCGGCTACCGCATGTGGTTCTTCGACTGTTGTTGAAGAACACGCGGCGAAAAAGAAAATAGCGGCTAACCCAATATTGATTAATTTACCAAATCTCGATTCTATAAAACAATTCATATCACTCCAATCAAATAAAAATCAGCATAATGGTACTGTATTATTATCACATTTTAAAGAAAATGGCACGGAAAATTCATCCTTCAATACGCGCCTGCTTTTGTGACTGTTGTTTGGGCTGCTGCCCTGTTAGGATTATCAATAATTGTTGGTGGAACCAAAAAGAAGAAATAACAAATACTGATTTAGCCGCCTTGCTTATTGTCAGCTCGCCGGGGGCGGCGAGCTGGCAGATTTAACCACAGGATTGAAGGCAGACTGTCTAAGAATCATTGCCCAAATTGCAGAAAAAATACGTTATGATTAATGTAAACCGCTTTTTATCTTTTCGGAGGTTGAGATGGCGATCAAATTACTCAACGGCAGCCTGAAGATCAAGATCTTTTTCGATAAAAAAGACAGAGAATACGAGGATAATATCTGCGTGTGCGTGCGGGAATCCGGCCCAGAGGATGAGAAGATACTTTACGCCGGCGAAACGAACATCTTCATCAACGCCGAACAGGCAAGAGAATTGGCTGAGCTGCTCACTACCGCGGCTGACCACAGCAGCCACGCCTCACGATGACGATCGAAAAAAATTTCTGGAAGCAAAAGGCCTTAGCAGAGATGTCCCTGGAAGAATGGGAAGCATTATGCGACGGGTGCGGGATCTGCTGCCTGTATAAGATTGAAGATGAGGAGGGCGTGGAAGTGCAGTTGACAAACATTGCCTGCCGCTACCTGGACCTTGAAACCTGCACCTGCCAGCTGTATGACCAGCGTAAAAGCGCGATGCCTACCTGCATCAAGCTCACCCCCTCTAAAGTGGAAAACCTGAAGTGGCTGCCAGAAACCTGCGCATATCGCATTATTTTAAAAGGCAAACCACTGCCCGATTGGCATCCCCTGGTCAGCGGTGATCCCAGCTCGATCCACCGCGCGGGCATCTCTGTCCTGGGCAAGGTGATCAGCGAATCTTCCACGAACATGAACAATCTTGAGGAGTATGTGATCGAAGACCTTTATAAAAAAGAGCCATCAACCTGAAGAGCCAGAACAACCTTAAGAATTAATATCCTTTTTCCGGATCGTACATATTCAGCAGATCATCATCGCGAGATAGCGGCGCAGGTTCTCGGTAAAAAGCTCCACCACGAGGTCAGTGTAGCGTCCGGTATCACCGGCGATATGCGGTGTGACAACCAAATTTGGCGCTCCCCACAGTGGGCTTTCCTGCGGAAGCGGTTCGGTGCTGAATACATCCAGCACCGCCCCCGCGATGTGTTTTTTCCGCAGCGCATGCAGCAGCGCATCTTCATCCACCTGTCCCCCGCGTCCTAAGGCTACCAAATAAGCACTCGGCTTCATCGCTTTAAATTCCGCGCTGCCCATCAGGTTCCGAGTATCATCGGTCAGAGGTAAACATATGACCACAAAATCGCTGGCTTTCAGCACGGAGTGCACTGCCTGCGGGGGATATAAACGGGTGAAATAATCCCCATGTGGATCACCAGTCCCTTCCGGAATGTACCCGCCCTCGCCTGAATCCGTGAGATCGTTTTTTGTCGCAAGAATTTCCACACTGAAGGGCTGCAGCAGGCGGGCCAACTCGCGGGCGATGCTGCCGTAGCCCAGCAATCCCACCGTACTTCCGCGCAGTTCAGCCGCCTGGAATCGCTTCCATCGGTCCGGCGGCCAGATCTTTTTCCCTTGATATTGAACCATCATAGGTAGTTTGTGTCCCAGTGAAAGCAGTGCCATGAGGGCGTATTCCGCTACTTTAGGAGATGCTGCACCGCTTAATGATGTCGCTCTAAATCCATCTCTCTCCAGCAGGGGATGCCCCCCGGCAAATTCAATACCCGCGTAGGAGAACTGCATCCAGCACAATTCAGGCGCGATTTCCGGGTCAGGGATTTCTTTTCCCGTAAGAAGGATTTCCGCTTTCCCGATCACGTCTTCCGGAATTTCAGATAAACTTCCTTCCGGGTGGAACGATAAACGCACGCGCGGTGAGAGGGCAGAAAACGCTTCAAGGTGCGCATCTGACAGAGGATAATGAATGAGCACATCAACAGGTTTTGCAGTCATTTTCTACCTAAGTATACATTCTTCGGTAAACATACCAGCCGATAATTTTCCATTCGGCTGACTGCCGTACTTTTCCTGATCATCCAGGTCCAATAATTTTCAGAAAGAATAATTATTTTTTCTGAATGAGGGTCTGGATCTGTTCATGCATGTAGAGCTGCACATAGTACAATCCACCCGCGTTTTTCCCGCTGGAGCCGGATCCTTTCCATCCGCCGAAGGGCTGGAATCCCGGCCAGGCGCCTGTCGTCGCGCCCTGCGGGCGGTTCACATAATTAACGCCTGCCTGAGTATGTTCAAAGAACCATTTTGATTCTTCTAATGACCCGTAGAAGCCCGCCGTCAGCCCGTATTTCACATTCACTGCATGCGCCATGGCCTCCTCAATATCATCCACCGGAGTCACAGTCGTGATCGGTACAAACATCTCCTGCTTCCACAGGCGGTGCTCTAAAGGCAAGTCAACAACGATGGTTGGCGAACAGTAGTACCCTTTCGCAAGATCACCATCCGTGAGCACCTCGCCGCCAGCAAGAAAACGCCCGCCAGCATCCCTGATTTCTTCTACGAAATCCTGATAGTTCTGGTAGGATGACTTATTCACAACCGGTCCCAGATACACGCTGCGTTCGGTTGGATCACCAATCTCCAACTTCCTGGTCAATTCAAGGATGCGGGACAGCACTTTCTGGTAGATTGATTTCTCAATATAGACACGAGAGCAGGCGGAGCATTTTTGCCCCTGCAGCCCAAAGGCCGAGCGGACGATACCGACTGCCGCATCTTCAACATCCGCATTAGCAGACACAATCGCCGGATTCTTTCCGCCCAATTCAAGAATAGTGGGGCGCACATACGGCCCGTTTGCAAAGGAGCGGTAGATGCCCATCCCAACGTCATATGAACCTGTAAAAGTGACCCCATCCACATCAGGATGATCGATCAGCGCCTGACCCAAAGTGCTGCCGGGACCGGTCACATAATTTAAAACTCCAGGGGGTAAACCAGCATCACGGAAACATTCCGCTAACAGGCGAGAGGTCCAGGGAGTATCTGAAGCGGGTTTGATGACAATCGTATTTCCCGCCGCCAATGCGGCGCCAGCCGGCCCGCCGGCCAGCGCTGCCGGGAAATTAAACGGGCTGATGATCAGCCAAACACCGTAAGGCCGCAGAATAGAATAGTTTGTCGTTTTATATCCCTGGAGAGGATCAATCCCCATTTTCTTGATAAAACCGTCATTCGCTTCAATCTGGCCGCAGGCATAGCGAATCAGGTCTGCCGCTTCCGCGATATCGCCCAGCGCTTCCATGCGGTTCTTGCCTACCTCAAGAGTGATTACCGCGGCAAATTCAAAAACACGTTCATCGATGATATCTGCCGCTTTTCGCAGCAGGGACACGCGCTCTTCCCAGGGAAGCGCGCTCCAGGCAGGGAGAGCTCCTTTTGCCGCTGACACAGATGCATCCGCGTCCCCCGCGTCCCCTTTCTGAAATATGCCCAGCACCATATCCGTGTTGATCGGGCTGCGGTTTTCAAATGTAGCCGCCGCCTGTTTTTCACCCCCATTGATGAACATGCCATATTCTTTGCCCAGATTTTCTTTCACCTGAGCAAGCGCATCTTCAAAGCGGGTATGCAATTCTTCCGGAGGATTAAACATCGTCGCGTAGGTAAGCTTAAAAGGTGTACTTTTTGCCATTAGAAAACTCCTGTCCATTCATCAATTATTCTTTTCTAAGTATAGCCGAGCCGTATATCCACGTCAAAAGATGAATTTCCACTTACATAAAAATATCAATCCCAAATTTAGTTCTGCTCATGTGCAGATACTTTCAAGATAAGAATGAAGTTTATGCGAGGTTTTATTACCAAGAGCAGCGTGAGGGTGAGTGGAATTGAATTATCCCAAATCATCCCTGGTGTTTTCGAATGAAAGTTTGTTTATTTTCGAGGTTCAGGAGCGTTCATTTATTAGCTAAAGTAATTCTTTCAGAACTCCCACCGCTCGCACAGCGTCATCCGCAAAGCCGTCTGCTCCTATCTTATCTGCCCAATCCTTGTTTACCGGCGCGCCGCCGATGAGGACCTTTACTTCATCGCGCAGACCATGCTCTTTCAGCGCTTCTATAATATCCCTCTGAACGGTCATGGTGGTGGTCAGCAGCGCAGAAAGCCCAACGACATTAGCATTGTGTTTTGTTACCGCTTCAATGAACTTATCTATCGAAACATCTACTCCCAGGTCATGCACTTCAAAACCATTGGCGGAAAGAATTGTAGCCACCAGTGTTTTCCCGATTTCGTGGATATCACCCTGAACGGTGCCAATAACAACTGTGCCAGCTTTTTTAATCTCTTGATTGCGCGATTGAAGATGTGGCTTTAGGATCTCCATGGCTTTCTTCATGCCGCTGGCCGAGATGATCAGATGCGGCAGAAAATATTCTCCACATTCATATTTTTCACCCACCACCTGCATCCCTACAACCAATGCCTTATTTATGATATCCAGGGGTTCAAAACCCTCTTTGATCGCTTTTTCCGTGAGGACAGGAATGGTTTCAGCATCACTATCAATGACTGCCTGTTTAATATTCTCTAATAAAGTGTCTTGCATGGTTTCTCCATTGGTTATTCAATTTCAGGAAGTTTTTGCATTCCGAATTTCCGGGCAGCTTTTTCTGTGATATTTCTCAATTCGGCTTTCGTTTTCTCATTAATAGCAGGTGGTTCGTACTTCTTTAATAGATCCCCCACTCTTTCTTCGGCCCGCTCAAGAACAGTTTTTTCTCCAGCATTCACCCAGGAATCATAAGTTCTGCGGTCGATCACAGGTGAAGGCAGAAAGAGTTCCTGATTGAACCATTTAAGAGTATGAGGATCAGACAGGTAATCAGCATTGTGTCCGTGTTTGCGGATCAAATCGAGCGCCAGGGTCTCATCTCGCGGCGTTAAGCCGTCTTTCAGCCGTTTTGCCATACCGATGATCTCCGCATCAATCACTAATTTCTCGAAGCTCTGGCAGGATTCAAAGTCCATCATGCCAGCCCCAGAGATCATATTCACACTCGCTAAGGCAGCCATGAGTGCACCACCGCTGGATTCCAGCCCGCACTGCGCGTCAATTACTTTGGCATCCGTCATACCAAGGTACGCATGTGTAGGCATATTCATGGATTTTCCTACCTCAGAGTATGCACAGTCGATCATCCAGGTTTCCACAGCTCCCATGGGGGTGGTGCCCTGACGCATATCAAATGCCGCAGGTGATCCACCCCATACAATGGGCGCACCGGGATTGGCCAGCTGACAGATGACGATTCCACTGAGATTTTCAGCTGCGTGCTGAACCACTGCGCCCAGCAGGGTGACGGGAGAAGTAGCACCCGTGAGCGGCATAGAAACTAATTCAGAAGGAATGTTATGCCTGGCGCAGTCGATCATATTCTGACAGGTCAAATCACTCCACAGGAGCGGCGGTGAGGGGCATACATCGAAGACAGCGAATGGTTTTTCAGCCAACTGCTTTTCCCCTCCAGCAACTGCTGTCAACATTTCTTTCATCACCCACCAGGTATCTTTACGAAATGCACCAGTGATTATAGGCTTACGCATAAACAGCAGCGCCAGGTACAGGCGATAAAGATCGCCGATCTCCTCCGGTACATCAGTACAGATCATGGAAGTGCTCTGCGCGTCAAGTTGAGGTAACATTTCAACCAGTTTGACAAATTTAACAAAATCATCAGTAACTGGTTTGCGCTGCTTTAGTGTTTGGTTGTCGAGGATGGATACAGCAGCCGAGCCGGGATCAAACTGGATGTCATCTCCACCATAATGCACCGCTCTTTCGCCCTTAAGATTAAAAAGATAAAAATCTTTGGGGCAGGATTCAACAGCCTGATTGATGATCTTTTCGGGTATATAAGCAAGCTGTTTTTCGAAATCAACTTTAACTTCGGCGTCAGCCAACAGGCTAAGTGCCTCCTGATTGTGTACACGCACACCGGGATCCTGCAGCAGCTGCATGGCCTCATCAAGGATCTTATTAATAATTTCCTGGTTGAGAAGTGAAAATTGCGGCTTCATAGGCTCACTCCACATTTCTTGATCTTCTAATTTTACCTAAAGAAATATTATTCAAAAAAACAAAGCCAGCTGATAAAGGTATTAAAAAATACTATGTGCTTCTGTTCGATACTAACTGGAGCCTGGCTCACAATTGGTTCGAAAGGTTTTTTATCAAAATCTTCATTAGTATATCGAAGGTTCAATCCGATTTGAGAGGATTTTATCTGCAGGGTACTCTGGTATATGGGATAAAACCTATCAACCCACGCACCAAGCACGTGACCACCATTTTGTAATTCTATTTTACACAGGTTGTTCCTTTGAGAAAATTTCTCCTAAACATAGTAGAATAGGCATGTTTTTCCTGAATGGTTGTTGATAAAGTATGATATTGCAGCGGTGTATCTATTGTCAGCATTCCAAATGGGATGAGTATGCAAAGTATCCGAACAAGAGGTAAATGGATTGGCAACTTTTCTTTTAGTAAGGCATGGAACCACAGATTGGGTCGAAGGTCAGATCCTGCACGGTATCACTGATATTCCCCTGAACAAGAAGGGGGAAATGCAGGCAGAAGAAACTGCCCGGGCTTTAAGAGGGTGCGGTGCGAAGAAACTCTATACCAGTTCCCTCTCGCGATGCGTAAAGACCGCCCAGTCAATCGGCAATGAAATTGGCTCCAAGCCGGCTTCCATGGACAGCCTGGTAGAACTTGACTTTGGCTGGCTGGAAGGAAAGCATTTCCGCGACCATGATAAGGGTGAGCATGGAAAACTCCTTGAAATTATTGACCACCATTTTTTCAATCTCATACGAATGGTCAGTGGAGAATCAAAAAAGAAATTTAATCAGAGGGTACTTAATGGATGGAATACCGTCTTAGCAGAGAACGATAGAGGTACAGCAATCTTGGTGGCTCATTCCGCTGTTTTTAACAGCATCCTTTTCCACTATTTCGGAAAGGCGCACCTAAATGACGATAGATATTATCATCTGAATCCGTGCAGCATTACAGAGATCGGCATCAACACTTCCAACCAGGCTGAGCTGATACGGCTTAATGACCTCAGCCATCTCTCTGAGAAAAACCTATGAGCTCAATTAAAGCGGTAATCTGGGATTTAGCCGGAGTTGTACTCCAAACAGTCAAGGGGTCATTCAATTCCCTGCTGGCGGAACGGCTGGATGCTCCCCTTGATGAAGTCGAACGCCTTATTTCTTCAAAAGAAAATGACCTCTGGGATCTGGGTGAGATCAATGATGATACTTATTACACTTTCCTTCTCGATGAATTGAATATGCCGATGGAGAAAAAATCGGTCCTTAGAAAGTTCGTGCTGGAGGACTTTTATATTGACCAGGAGATGCTCGCATATATCAAAAAGATCCAGAAGTCATTCACCACCGCGCTCCTGACTAACTTTCCGGCGCATGTGCATGATTTTATGAAGACCGATTGGATTGTGGATGGCGCGTTTGACCACATGATTGCTTCCTGTGATGCCAAGCTGCTAAAACCAGACCCCGCAATCTACACGCTTACGCTGATGCGCATTGGATGCCGGGCAGAAGAAACCGTGTTCATAGATGATCGGGCGATTAACGTGAAAGCTGCGGAGAAGCTGGGGATCAACGGCATCGTTTATCAGAGCCGATCACAAACTATTAATGACCTGGAAGCGATCCTTCAGAAATAAAATTCTCTATATCAACTGTTTATAGAAATTCTGAATTACCGCCTTTACTTTCTGAATATCCGCACGATCTGCCACGATTTCCTGATTGACCACAGCGGCACGTTCACGCAGGCTCTTATCCCGCAGAATACTGATCACTGCATCCGCGGCAGCACGTGCATCTCGCGGCTCTACCAACCAGCCATTTTTTCCATGATCAATCCATTCCCGCAGGGAGGCAATGTTTCCCACAACGGGAAAGCAGCCACAAGCGATCGCTTCCAGGAACGAATTGGGAGTACCGTCGTGGCTGGAGAGGGACATGTAAATTTCAGCATTAAAGTACAGCGCCCATAATTCTTCCTGCGGTATGAAAGGCAGCAGAGAAACGTTTGAATTAATCCCGTAATGCCGCAGCCATTTTTCCGCTTGGGGTTGGCCGCGCATACCGGCGCATACAAAATGTGCCTCCGGCACTTCTTCAAGAACAAAGGGAATGCTCTGAAAGAACACATCCTGATGAACACTCCCAGGGCGGAAACCGCGCGGATTGATAATTAGCGGTACACTCACTGGTATTTTATATCTATCTATGGATGAATTGTTTTCGGCTGCACAAACAGCTCCAAGATCCAAGCCGCCGCTTCCCGGCACCACAATGTTCGGAATTGATTCTCGGAGACCCATTTTCATTGCCAACTGGATATCGCAGGCTGCGTCTGCCATGAGACCATCTGCGCGATCAAGTACATCTCGAGTTCGCAAGTCTATCAACTTTGATGATTTCGCGTGCAGGGAAAGATCATTTCCCCAGATTGTAACAATCAAGGGGATTTCCTTCGGTAGAGCCGCTGCCAACATTCCCTCGAATGGGATCCTGAGCGCGTGCACAATATCTGGCTTGACCTGTTTTACATACTCTAAAAACCGTGCTTGATATCTGGGCATTAATAACGGTGTCAGAAACGCGCGTATCCGCATAAGCAGAGGGCGGATCAGCGCTACAAAGATACCAACTCGTGATGGTTTACCTTGACCTTTGTTCTTCACCTGGCTGCCCGCAATTGAAGAAAAACCAACCGGCAGGATAAACTGTCCTTCGATATCCAGTATCGGTTTATGCGGAAAGGTTGAGAGCAAAACAACTTGATGGTCCAGACTACCAATCATACGAATCCAGTTCCTTGTGATCGGACTGCGCCCATCGGCAACCAATAGAATACGCAAATCAATCCTCCATTACCTTCTCAATTGCTCTTGAAAATACCGCAACCATATTTTCGAGATTGATCTCCTGGCTGACAATCCTGTATGAGGCGCTCCCCTTCTTCCGCAGTGCAGTAATATCCAAAAGCGCTGATACAAGTGTATCTTTCAGTGTTTGTATGGAATCATCTGCCAGCAGCCATCCATTTTCTTCTCGCACAAGGTCCGCCTGAGTGCCATCAGCAACACCCACAACAACCGGCAGTCCATACGACATCGCTTCCTGAACAGCCAACCCGCCAGTTCCTGGCATGACAAACAGATCGGCTGAGTGCAAATGTTTCCCTAATCGAGAGCCATGTTGAGCGCCGTAGAATCGGGTATGGGGATAGATTTCATTAGCCAAGTTTTCTAGCACTGTTCGCTGGGGGCCATCCCCTATTATCCATAATAATGGCTGAACATCCGATGGCAAAGTGGCGCAGGCGCGAATGAGTGTATCTACCCGTTTACGTTCCTGCAAACGTCCGACAAATACTACAACTGGTTTATTACCTCTGAACGCAGGAGGGCGCTCAGGCATTGGGTGGGTTGGTCTGGGAGCAACCGCATTAGGAGCCGTGAAAATGCGGTCCCCGGGAAATCCTAGCGCTTCATATTCACGTGCGCCCTGGCTGCTGTAAGTGATCAGCGCATCAAATTTATGAACCAGTCGTTTTCGAACAGATATGCGCAGCACTGATAAGCTGCCCTGGGTATTTGGGGATCCAAGTCCCCACCCAATCAATCTCCCATCTTTTTTCCGCATCCACCTTATCGCAGCAGTTGAACGCAAATAGCGTGGATGCGGAAAA
>CAZBCD010000002.1:20280-29527 GCA_964490205.1 uncultured Pelolinea sp.
CCAGAACTCGAGGCTGCCAATCCGATAACCATTCCAATAAACCAGACTGCCAGCACAGGTAAAACGGCCCATTGAAGATATGATGGTTTTTTCCTCTCCACATTTTTGCGTTTTGAGGTACTGCACCACCAGCCAGCGCTTCCCTTTTTCGGGGGTTACCAGCAAAAACACTTACATTTCCTTCGAATTCATTTGCCAATGCGTCAAACAGCGGTACGCGATATGAGGGCAGCACCCGCTGCATCACTCCAATCCGAATTTGGGCAGGTTTGATCATGGGATCACCTCAACGCTAGATCCGGACACGGTCTTGGTTACTTCAATCCGGGAGGGGAACGCGTCTTTTAATTCCTCAAGATGTGTAATGACAAGGATCTTTTCAAAATCAGGACTAACCAGATTGATCGCCTCAACCAAACGCTGCCGCCCTTCAGCATCCTGACTGCCAAATCCTTCATCAATGACCAGTGTTTGAAGACGTGCGCCGGACCGCTGAGCCAGAACGCGTGAAAGCGCAAGGCGAATGGCAAAGTTTATCCGAAACGCCTCGCCGCCAGAGAATAATTCGTATTCCCGGCTGCCTGCGCCATCGCGGATGATAATATCTAATGTTTGTTTCTTATCCTCGCGTTTCTTATCACGATATTCACGCTGGGTTTCAAAACTCACCGACATCGCTCCATTACTCAAACGATCCAATATCTCATTAGCTTGTATTTCAATCTGCGGGAGCGACTGCTCGATCAGTAATGCGGGAATACCATTTTTCCCAAATGCGACTTCCAACATTTTCAACCGGGCAACCTGAAGGTTGTCTTCATTAATCTCATTTTTTATATGCACTTTTCTCTTACGCAGTACCTTGAGCACATCGACAGCCTGTTTCGCGCCGCCTACCCGTAAACGGAGCTTATTTTCTTCCTCCCGAATATCACCAAGATTTTTCTCTAAATCAGCAAGATCTGGAAGCGTATGGCGCTGATCATTTAATCGCTTCTGTAATGATTCCTTCGAGATGGTGTTTTTATCCAAATCACCCCGTATGTGCCCGATCTGTTTTTCATACTCATCGATCTCCCTGCACAGGCCTTCTTGTGCCGTTCGAGCTTGCTCTAACTCACGGAATTGATCCTCGGTGCCGCGTAAACCAAGCTCTTCAATTCTAACCTTTTCATGCTGCTCTGGTGAATACTTTAATTCAGCAATTCTCTTCTCAAGGATCGCTAATTCTTTTTTCGATTCTCCCTCTATCTTTGCCGTGTCTAACAGATCTGTGATCTCTTTCAGGCGTAGTTTATCTTTTTCTTTCCACTCCTTCACTCTTTTTGTTCCTTCCACAATCTGCTGTTCAAGAATTCCAGCTTCACTTTGGAGAGAGGAAAATTTTGGGCGTAATTTTTTTAAAGAATTGATTTCCTTTTTTAAGCGGAGAATATTGCTGGTACACTGTCCAATCTCGGTTTCATTTTTACGATGGAGATCACCAAAGCCTTTACCTTCGATGTTCAATTTCCCGAGCATTTTCTGCTTATGCTCATCGCTTAGGTCCTGACCGCAGAGCGGACAGTCCGCACTCTGAGCATTCTCAAGATATCTAATTCGGTCTTTAAGTTCTTTCATCTTTGCTTTGAGCTGATTGTTTTCCCCCAGTTGATCCGCTTTTTTCTGCTTGGAATGATCTAATTCTGCCTCTAATCGTTCAAAGTCCTTCAACTTAGACTGAACCTGTTCAATCTGGTTTGTTATTTCTAAAAGTGATCTTTGAATATCTGGCTCCGCGTTTTTAACAGCTTTGATCTCTTTTTGTTTTTGTTCTAGAGAAATCCGTTCCTGGGTTAATCGTGCAACTGCCGCTTGAACCTTTCCATTGATCTCACCCCTTTTAAGTTTCAATTGATTATATTCCGTCCCTACGGTATCCATATTGGAAAGCACCTTACGCATATCCTGCCAGGATTGATAATTCTTTTCTATCTCATCCGAATGTTGAAGGGTTTTTTTAACATCCGTCAAGCTGATATTACGGTTAGCAAGCAAACCTTGAGTTTCTTTCAACCTTGTTTCTAAAGAGGCAAACTGCTCTGCAAATAAACTGATCTTTTCTTCGTCTGATTCCAACTGTCGAATCTGCCCCCGCACCTGCCCCAGATATTCATCTTTACTCCCCCTCAAACTAGTTGTTTTCTTTAGCAACACCTCAAGGTTTGTCAGAGTTGCGCAGCGGTCATCTTCTTCATTCAATTCATCAATCACTTCCACTAATAAGGACTGCTGTACTACAACTTCATTCTGGATAGCCCGCCGGCGGTGCGCAGTTTCATCCCGATATATTTCCCACACTTCTAATCCCAAGATACTGCTTAGGATCTCTTTTCTCTTACCGGGCGGCTGAACCGCAAACATATCAGCCTTCCCCTGTAGAAAGAAAGACGAATTCACAAAAGTTTCATAGTCAAGGCGCAGTACTTCTTTAATGCGGTCCTCGGTGGCACGAATACCTACCTCTGTAAGCGGTTTCCAGCTACCATCCGAACCCTTAACCTGGAATTCGAGAGTGGTTCCCTTCCCGCGATGTTTTGAACGTTCAACCCGATAGTGTTCACTCTCATAGCTAAATTCAAATACAACATAGCAGCTATCCATCCCGTTATTGATCAAAGCTTCATCACTTCGGCGGGCTTTCCCAAATAGCGACCAAGTGATCGCGTCAAACAAAGTGGATTTTCCTGCCCCATTCGCGCCCGATACACAAGCAACACTTATTTGTGAAAGATCAACAACGACCATATCCCGATACGAAAGAAATCCACGCAAGGTTAATTTCTGGGGGATCACTGTATGAACTCCTCTCCATTTTCCGGGATGCCCGCACCCGTTTCTACTGCCTGAATAATTTCTCCAGCCAGTTCGTTCAACACATCTATCTCATTGGTTTCTGGCGCAACTGTTTTCCAATATAACGCAAGCAGTTCACCGGGTGAAAGGCTCGCTATCTCCATATCCCCGGGAAGCCGTAGACGGGCTGGGGATAATGGACGCCGGATCAGATGAAATTCAAACGCGGTTTCCGCGGCGCGCCGGATGGCTGCATCATCGATTAATGCTTCCCAATCTCTTGGGTAAGTCAATATCAACCGGAACATTGCATCCCGTATCACATCTGGTGCTGGGATCGCTTTCATGATCTGTGCCTGAACATCCTCGGGATCATCCACGGTGACTGAGCAACTTATGAATGGGCGCCCCTCTAACTTCATCCACCTCAATTTAGCCGACTTCCCTTTTTCAATTTTCACAATCAAGAAGGTTTTTTCATCTTCAATCTCCCCAAAATCTACCCTTTCGATTGATCCCGGGTAGATCACTGGGGGCTGCCCATTGGGATTGAGATTTTGGGCTTTATGGATATGCCCAAGCGCCACATAATCCAACCGCTTATCCTTGACCAGTGAAGCGGTCAGTACCAGGTCTTTGCCAAGCATGACACTGCGTTCATTGCCATAAGAGGCGCCCTGTACAGATATGTGGCTGGCGAGAACAGCTGGAAGCGCTGGATTGAGACTCTCAAAAAATTCTTCGATAATCCTGGTTATTTGATCTTCCAGTTGATCTCTTATTTCATCTGCTGCGGTATCTTTATCCGCGAACGCCGCCGCCAGTCCAGAGCGGTTCAACCAGGGTATCCCGATCACTTGAAGAGGAAGCCCATTCAAGTCGTCAGGACCAAGTAAGCAGGGCTTGCTGATCACATGAATATTCGGCACCTGAAGCGTATCAAACTCCTGCAGAGTATGTGCCCGGCCAGCGGCAGGCGATACATCGTGATTGCCAACTACTAATAAGGTCTGGATGTCAGCTTCTGATAGGCGCATTATTCTTTTTCCCCATTCACGCTGGTAGGTTGGCGCAGGTGTACGATCCCGGTAAGCATCGCCAGCAAAAATAACCAGATCAACCTTTTCTGATACCGCGGTATCCACGATCCTATCCAGCGCGCCTAAAAAATCCAACACACGCACGGGGAGCCCGGTTTCTGGATTACGCCGCCCCTGGCGAGCAAGGTCAATATGCGCGTCAGCGAAATGTAGTAGTTTAATCATCGTTTCCTGCCCAACCTCTTGTATCCCTACATTCCTTATTTTACTTGTTTGCTTGATCTGATATTAATCTTTTCCTAACGAACAGTTCCAATACTATAGGTATACTAATGGTATCAGAAGAGAAGAAATTTTTCCCATTCCGTATAAAAAAAGGCTACAGGCACACAAACAGCGCGGTGGCGAAAAGCTGAAGTACACTACCGCCGCGGGTTTTCCCCACTTTAAGATCATTAATAGCCGCGGAGCATCAGTATTATGCGATACAATTCACTTCTTTTCATGGTTCAAATGAAACAACAAGTCCATTACAAAACATCCAAATACATATTATTATTAACCATCAGGAAAAACAACCAATTTAGGGAATAATCATGTGCGGAATTTGCGGCGTTATCAATAAAAAATACGAGAAGATTCCCGCGGTGGTTTCGATGGTAGATACCATGAACAATCTAATCGCGCACCGCGGCCCAGATGGAGATGGCACCTGGTTCCATCAGGAGGGGTTCATCGGGTTTGGCCACCGCCGGTTGAGCATAATAGATCTCAAGACCGGAAACCAACCTATGACCGATGATAGCGGCAATTGGATCATCTATAACGGGGAAATTTACAATTACATCGAACTCCGCGAGGAATTGGGTGCGGAGCAATTCACCACCACTTCAGATACAGAAGTGATCCTGCGTGCCTACTTGAAATGGGGGGAAAACTGTGTCCAGCATTTCCGCGGTATGTTCTCCTTTGTCCTTTGGGATGAGCAGAATAAACGCGTGTTCTGCGCACGTGACCGTTTTGGAATCAAACCATTCTATTTTTATCAAGATGGACCGCTGTTCTTCTTCGCTTCCGAACCGAAAGCTTTACTGCCGTTCGTAAAGGAAATCCGTACGAACCTGGAAGCGCTGAAAGAATATCTCGCGTTCCAATTCTGCCTGGATGGAAAAACGTTGTTTGATGGCATTAACGAATTGCAGCCTGCGCACACACTGACTATCAGCAACGGAAAGATCAGCACACAAAAATACTGGGAAGTGTTTTACGAGCCAGATTTCTCCCATAATGAAACATATTACGAAGAACAACTGCGAGTCCTGATCGAGGATTCCGTAATGATCCACACGCGCAGCGATGTGCCTATCGGCGCTTATCTCAGCGGCGGCGTTGATTCCAGCGCAATTGCTTCTTTAGCATGCAGTGATGACCCCAAGAATTTTATGGGCTTTATCGGTAAATTCGCCGAAGGACCAGAATTTGACGAGAGTGCCTACGCCCGGGAAGTAGCGGAGAAGAATGGGTTTCCTTTAAAAGAAATCACGATTACGGCAGATGACTTTACCAACACCATCCGCAAGGTCATTTACTATATGGATTACCCAACCGCAGGTCCCGGATCCTTTCCACAGTACATGGTCTCACAAATGGCCGCTAAGCACCGTAAGGTTGTCATGGGGGGGCAGGGCGGTGACGAGATCTTTGGCGGATACACGCGCTACTTGATCGCTTACTTTGAGCAGTGTATTAAAGCGGCAATCGACGGGACCATGGACAACGGGAATTTCATTGTCACGTATGAATCCATACTACCAAACCTAACATCATTACGAAATTACAAACCGCTTCTCCAGGAATTCTGGAAAGATGAGCTGTTTGCTCCGATGGACCGCCGGTACTTCCGACTGATCAACCGAGCGAATGCAATTGGCGATGAGATCAACTGGGATATGCTGAAAAACTATTCCGCCTACCAGACCTTCCGCGGCATTTTCAACAGCGAAAATATCGGCAAAGAATCCTATTTTGACCTGATGACACATTTCGATTTTGAAACGTTGCTTCCGGCACTGCTGCATGTGGAAGACCGCGTCAGCATGGCTCATGGATTGGAATCGAGGGTACCTTTCCTGGATCACGCGATCGTTGAGTTCGCCGCCAAGATGCCGCCGAATGTGAAATTCAAAGACGGTAATCTAAAGCACATCCTGCGGAAAGCGGTAAGACCATTTATCCCTAAAAGTGTTTACGCGCGAAAGGATAAGATGGGATTCCCCACTCCATTATCTGAATGGATGCGCGGATCAGCGAAAACCTTCATCATGGATACCTTTTCTTCACAAAAAGCAAAGGACCGTGGATATGTTGACAATCAATCGGTTCTCGCCCAATTAGAAACTGAACCACGCTACAGCCGTAAGATCTGGGGGTTCCTGAATCTAGAACTGTGGCATCAGGAGTTTGAAGATAAGGCGGCTGAATTCCACGCTTTAGGTAAGAATAAATTCGCTCGCAATCCGGATAAGTAAAAAAAGAGGGTCAATTTCGTGGAAGGTTAATTTACTCTTTTTCAGCCGCGCCAATATCCACGCCAAACACGCTGAATATCCCGTGAAGTAATAAATGCATCTGGGTCAATTTCCAAAGCGATTTCCTGAACCTCCTGGGCTAACTTCCTCTGCACACTGCATTCCAGGATCTCGACGGTGCCATCCTTACCACGCGCAGGTATCTCTGTTACTGCGTGACCGCGCGCTCTCAATTTTTCTGCTAATTCCTGCCCCCGTAAAGAGCTGATGATGGTGATATTGATATAACCGAACGCAAGGCGCTTTTCGATCATCATTCCTATCACATTTCCTGTGGCAAATCCTACGGAATAGGCAGCAATATTTAACAGGTTATCTAGGTCATTAATTACAGAACCAAATGCGAGAACGAATAAAGCCGTCTGCAGAACACCCAGAATCCATGTCAGTGTACGCATCCCACGCACGACAGTCAGCATACGCACTGTATCAAGCGCCATATTGAGCACGCGGAGGATGAAAATCCCAAAAGCGATCAACCACACATTAGTAGATGAGAAAATAGCGTTCATGCGTATCCTTCTTGTTCTACCTGCTTTCCTTTATTGCCGGAAGGTACATCTTCTGAAAGTAATCCTTCAGCATACGGCGCGTGCTGAACTGCCAGGCAAGCGTGCGCATGTTTTCTTTTATCTTCGCGATCCACACCGGTGAGGCATCACCCATCGCGCGATGCTGATAATACATAGGAATGATCTCATGCTCCAGCGTATCATATAAACTGGCTGCGTCTTTTGCATCCTGCTCATTAGGATCATCATAATCCTCATCATTCCCGATCGCCCAACCATTGCTGCCGTTATATCCTTCCCGCCACCACCCGTCAAGGACAGAAAAATTCAATGTTCCATTGAGGGCTGCCTTCATACCTGACGTGCCAGATGCCTCATTGGGACGGCGCGGCGTGTTCATCCAAACATCCACGCCCTGCACAAGCAAGCGGGCAATATTGAGGTCGTAATTCTCCAGAAAAACAATCCTTCCGCAAAAACGATAATCCTTTGCCGCCCGATATACCTGCTGGATAAGTAATTTTCCTGGTTCATCCGCCGGGTGGGCTTTACCCGCTAAAATGATCTGCACGGGCATATCTCGATCCGTTACAAGCCGCAGCAGGCGATCGTAATCTGAGAATATCAGGTTCGCGCGTTTATAGGAGGCAAAACGGCGGGCAAACCCGACCGTCAGTGAATATTGATCGAGCATAACCCCATCCGCGATCACTTGGGATGCGTGGCGTTTTCCAGTTTGCCAGTGGTCGCGAGCGCTTTCAATAGCAAAATTAATCAACTTACGCTTCAAGTGACGGCGCACATCCCACAGCTCCAGATCAGGAATATTTTCAACGAGCGTCCACAAGTCAGGTTCATCCAGGTGATCGTACCAATCTACACCGAAGTAGCGGTCAAATAAAAGACGCATCCTGCGAGCAAGCCAGAAACCGACATGAATACCATTGGTGATGCTTTCAATGGGGACTTCATCGGTTTTCTTTTCAGGCCAAAGAAAATTCCACATTTTTCGGGCTACCTCGCCATGCAGTTCTGATACTGCGTTGGTGTGATTGGATAAGTGCAGCGCGAGCACCGGCATACTGAAGGTATCACCCCAGGACTGAGTTTGTTTCCCGATCTCGATGAACTGATCTCGCGTTAACCCCAACTCCTCCCAATAGCCGGGGAAATACTTATCAATAAGCCACAGCGGGAATTGATCATTACCCGCAGGAACCGGTGTGTGTGTAGTGAATACATTATTCGTCCGTACGGCGGTTACCGCTTCATCAAAACTGCTGCCTTCCTTAACAATCTCCCGTACCCGCTCAAGTGTTAGGAATGCGGAATGTCCTTCATTCATATGCCAGAGGGACGGCTGATAACCCAATCGGCGTAGAGCTCGTACACCTCCAATACCAAGGAGAATTTCCTGCGATATGCGCACTTCCAGATCACTGCTGTACAGGCGTGAGGTCAGAGATCGGTCATCTGGCTGGTTACCCGGGATGCTGGAATCAAGCAAGAACAGCGGGATTCGCCCAACCTGAATCATCCATATTCTGGCTTTGACTTCACGACCAGGCAGTTCGACAGAAATAGTGATTGGACTGCCCTTTTCATCGACCACTGAGATGATGGGCATTTCCTCGAAATTAAAATGATAATAACTTGTTTCCTGCCATCCGTCTTCGGTGATATTTTGAACAAAATATCCCTGCTCATAGATAAAGCCAACACCAACAAGCGGCATGCCCAGATCACTTGCTTCTTTGAGATGATCCCCGGAAAGTATCCCCAGCCCTCCAGCATAAAACGGCATAGATTCATGCAGTCCGAACTCGAATGAAAAATATGCAATCTGGCTGTCTATTAATTTTGGATGGTTTTCCTCAAACCATGCACCAGCACCGCTCATATAGGCATCAAATTCAGCCATTCCCCGGTCATATTCTTCCAGGTAGTAGGTGTCTTTTTCGGCTTCTTTTAACCGCTGGGGGTCAATCTGGTGCAGGAACGCAATCGGGTTATGGCTTACCATCTCCCACAATCGGCGGTCGAGTTGTAAGAACAAGCGCATCCCATTTGGATTCCAAGCCCACCATAAGTTATATGCTAATTCACCCAAACGATCGATGCGTTTAGGCAGTTTAAATTGATTGGGAAAGTCCTTGTGAAAATTTTTCTTCATGTAGAGTGCTCCTCAGGCAGAATAAACGCGTGATTGTACCACGCTAAAAGCATTTTACCGCATAGTCGATCGCTCTTTTTTACTTGCCTAAGATTCATT
>CAZBCD010000003.1:0-28503 GCA_964490205.1 uncultured Pelolinea sp.
AGGAAATACTGCAATGACAATCTCCGCGGTTGTATAAATCAAACAACCTTCCACCAAATGCCCGCCAATTGTAGGACCGTCCCCGTTTGACATCGAAATATGTAAATGTGAGCCATGTGCCGACACAGTTCCTGTCAATGAGACGATCTCAAAGGGACCTTTAAAAGTATCATAAGATGTACTGTTTGCTAACCGCAGAGTTGCTGTCGTCAGGCTGCCTACACAAGCAAGGATAATCCCTGCCTCAATCCCCTTTTCATCTACGAAGGTTTTAATTTCTTTGAATAAGTCTTGCTTTGGTTTTAATCGAAAGGTATGTGCCTGTATCTTTTCCATAGGACTATTTTAGTACTCTTGGATTTAACTCTCAAGGTAATAATTAGATTTTTTGCCGCAGGTTACGGAACATTATATTTGATGATATAAATAATTCATAAATAAATAGATTAATTGTATGAGGTGCTGGTGAAAAAGGTATGGATTGATACTGACCCAGGTGTTGATGATACTGTTGCGATAGCAATGCTGTTTGAATCTCCGCAGATCAAAATTGTAGGAATATCAACAATTTTTGGCAACACTACAGTGGATCTGACCACTAAGAATGCCAAGATTATTCTGGAAACTGTGGGAAAAGAATCCATTCCACTTGCGCGCGGAGCGTATTATCCTCTCTATGTCCGCCTGGACATCTCACCTTTTGTGCATGGTGAAAACGGTTTAGGTGATATGCCCCTTCCAGATCCCAAGATGAAGGAAAGCCCTTTTCTTGCTCCACAAGCTATTATCAACATGATCCTCGCACACCCGCATGAGATCACTCTGCTCCCAATCGGGCCACTGACCAATGTCGCGATGGCATATCTTCTTGAGCCAAAGATCAATAATCTTGTAAAGGAAGTGGTGATCATGGGAGGAGCCATTCACTGTCCGGGAAATATAACGCCAGTCGCGGAGGCAAATTTCTTTCATGATCCACATGCCGCGCAAATTGTGCTCAGTGCCGGTTGGCCGATCACCCTTGCAGGCTTAGATGTGTGCGGTGCCAGCAGCATGATCTCAAACGCACTGCTGGATAAGATCATCGCTGCCGGAAAACCTCTCAGTCCATATATTGGCGGCGCGCTTCCCTTTTACCAGCACTTTCTTTCCAAATTTGGTATCTACGATAAAGTGGATTTTCCCGATACATTAGCAGCCGCGTACCTTCTCGAGCCGGAAATATTCACTGTTGAAAAAACACCGCTCTTCGTGGAAACCGAGGGGAGCTGTCTTGGTCAATCAGTCCCGGTACCAACGGGTAAATGGTATGAGGACATGAAAGATACAACGCACTATAAAGCTGACGAAACAATCTCTCCGGTTAACGTCCTGGTAAAGGAGAACTCGCAGCAATACTTCAACCTGATCGAGAAATTATTAACTTAGGTTGATTATTCTTTTTTCGATCATACACTAAGTGAGGATTCATTGTCTTGATCAACAAACAGGATGTAATGTGTCAAATGTTGGCACAATAATTGCACATCTTATTAACGTGTTGATTTTTATTTCTTATGTTATAAAATAAAAGAGTACCCAAGGAGGACTCAGATGAAAAACCGAACTATCGCGGAGTTTATTGCCTTGATGTTAGTATTTTTCACATTAGCATGTACACTTCCCTTTTATGTTGCCACGGCTCCAGAATCGGAAGAGAAGATCGTTTATGTGGAAATCACCTCAACTCCAGAAGAAGATGAAGATTCAGGCGACGAAGACGAAACTGATACAGCAACCCCGCCTTCTCCCGTCAATCTAGATGGGCCCTGGACTATATGGCAGGGATCTGCCGAGCAACAATTGACGATTGATTTTCTACAAAGAGGAGGCGATCTTACAGGAAACGCAGCGACTGGTGGAGGGCACAGCATCTTATTCAAGGGTGTACTTAGCCAGGATGGAACGAGCGTAGCGGGCACATGGGAAACCACTACCGGTACATCAGGCAATTTCATCATGGACCTTAGCGAATCACTTTCAAGTTTTTCAGGAAATTTAGGGGGTGGTGTACCTTTCTGCGGAACCCGTATGGGCACCTCTAAACCTAATCCCTGCCTAAAGTAAATAAAGAGCCAAAAATTCTGAAACCGCTTCCTTGCTTGAAGGAAGCGGTTTTTTATTGCCACAAATCTCTGAGATACTTTACTTTCTTAATTTCATGATGTGAACCACCACCATCATGCAGGTTGAATTCATACACCTCAATCTTTTTTTTCCCATGATAATGATTATATGCAGAAAATACAGTAGAGGGAGGACAAATCGGATCCATTAAAGCGGTGCTGAATAAAGCTGGAGCGTTTGCTCGAGCTGCGAAATGCATTCCGTCAAAATAACCCAGAGTATTGAAAACTACATCAGCTTTATCTCGATGAACTCGTAGAAAACGGGAGATCTCATGATACGGAAGTTCATCGGTTATTGTTACAGCCCGTCGGAAATTGCAAAGGTACGGAACATCCGGCATTACAGCGGATAATCCTTCCACTAATCCGCTTATTGCGATGCTGATCCCCCCTCCCTGGCTTACACCAGTAACCGCAATCTTGGTCCCATCCACCAATGGATGAGATCTAGCAGCCTCAACCGCACAGAACGCATCTGTGTATACTCGCCTATAGTAATATGTGTGCGGATCAAGAACACCTAATGTCATGAAGCCAGGAAAATGCGGACTGGAACCATCAATCGGTATATCTCCTGTATCTCCAGCTGACCAAGAAGAACCCTGTCCGCGTGTATCCATGATAAGAGTGGCGTATCCCGCACTCGGGAAAAGCAGCCAATCTGTTGGGAACCCACGCCCACCCCCATAACCTATATACTCCACAACACAAGGGAGTGGTTTGTCTTGATCTTTAGGAAAGATAAACCATCCTTTTATTGGTTGTCCAGCGTACCCATTAAACTGCACATCAAATGTGTCAAACAATTTCAAACCAAAATCCTTGGAAGTAAAAACAACATCAAGATCATTCTTCTTCGCGTCAGATATTGTTCTTTTCCAAAAAGCATCAAAATCCGCCGGTTCTTTGCGGTCTGGTTTGAATTTTCTCAATTCGTTAAGAGATAGGTCATAAAGCATTATGCCTCCTATTTACTTTCATCGGTAAATACACATGAATTTGTCAAAAATGTTGAATACAATTCCCCCATTTGAATAAAGAAAGTACTTGAAATTGGGAAAGAAATACGCTATAATCATAAAAAAGTGGATCAAAGTGGGTTAAAGTGGGACGCCGGTTTTATCCGGCGTTTCAGTTTATATCCTGAGGTAGGACAAATGTTCTTTGGGCAGTTTGAACACAGTATAGATGAAAAAGGGCGCATTACAATCCCTGCCCAGTATCGTGATCTGCTTGATACTGGCGCATACATTACAAACGGGTTTGATAAGAATCTAATCGTCATGCGCAATGAAGAATTTGAATCACTTTACCACAAAGTAAGGGATTTAAGTATCACAAATCCAGATGCTCGCGACTTAGCTCGGTTGATCTTTGCGAATGCTGCCATGCTGGTATTAGATAAATCCGGCCGATTTCTGATTCCCCATTTCCTCCGCGATGCTGCAAATTTAGATGGGGAGATAAAACTGGTCGGAATTGGACCATATTTCGAAATCTGGTCCCCGGAAAATTGGGAGAAAAAGCAGGTTATGTTTGATGATGGAGAAGAGCGAGCTCGTCAATTTGAAAGTCTAAACATTACTTTCTGATCAATGATATCTTCCGAAAGCAAGCCCTTTCCCCATCAACCAGTACTTTACCATGAAAGCTTAAAATACCTTCAGCCAAAACCGGAGGGCAAATACATTGATGGAACATTAGGTGCTGGTGGCCACGCGGAAGGCATCCTTGTCGCCAGCAATCCTGGTGGGATACTTCTTGGATTAGATGTGGATAACCAGGCATTAGACATCGCCAGAAAAAGATTATCCGCCTTTGGAAATCGATGTATCATCCGCCAAGCATCATATGCAGAAATTGATGATCAAATAAAATCTCTTGAATGGGATTGTGTTGACGGAGTGCTTTTAGATCTGGGATTATCCTCAATGCAATTAGATACCGCAGAGAGGGGGTTTTCCTTTCTTAAAGAAGCGCCTTTGGACTTGCGCTTCAATCCAAATAAAGGAGTGACTGCAGCCGAATTGGTTAATTCACTTTCAGAAAAGGAAATCGCCAACATCATCTGGGATTATTCTGAAGATCCGCGCTCCCGACAGATAGCCAGATTGATCAAAAAAAATAGACCGATTTCCACAACAACGGAATTAGCTAGTTTGATCTCAACAGCATATCTTGGGAAGCGCGGAAAAACACATCCCGCAACCCGCACATTTCAGGCACTTCGAATCGCGACTAATAATGAGTTGGAGGTATTGGAGGAAGGGTTAGAGATTTCACTTAGGGCAGTGTGCACAGGCGGGAGGATTACAATCATTACCTTCCATTCGTTAGAAGACCGAATTGTTAAGCAGTTCTTCAAACGTGAAAGCATTGACTGCATATGTCCGTCAGAGCAACCGTTCTGCACTTGCAGTCATCAAGCAACACTGAAAGTGATCACAAAGAAAGCAGTAAAACCCTCACAGGAGGAAATCGCCAACAACCCGCGTTCACGCAGTGCGAAAATGCGGGTGGCAGAGAAAATTTAGAACCAGTCAACTTCATTAAGAGCTACGGGCAGAGTGATTAATGGCAAGAAATAGCAAACAAGCATATAAACAGGCACCCTGGAGAAGACAAATCCAATCAATTGGATTGTCTTTATTACCGGTTGTCGCGATTGCCGTCATTATTTTTCTTTACCTTATCATCAGTGCGCAAGCCGCCACCGCTGGTTTGCAAATCATGGATCTTCATTATGAGGAAGAGGAGATTCTACGTACGATTGCTAACCAGCGTACCCAACTTGCCTGGATCACGTCTTATTCGCAAATGCAGAAACGGGCAGAAAGAATGGGGTATGAAGCAGCTCAGGAGAGTAATTTGCATTACATAACGATAGCAGGGTATCAAGGTCAGAATGTCGTTCTTATAGCACCACCGCCTGGAATCGAGATTGAATCCGCGCTGCTTGTAAATGAATGGTATAACCAATCCCTATCAAATTGGTTCTTGGATACTTTTTTCATTGCTTCTTCAAATGATATTGGAGGAGGTTCATGAAAAATAGTTACGTTTCGCGTTTAAACATGATAGGGATTTCCTTATCGTTAGCCAGCATATTGATCATTCTGCAGATGATCCGCATCCAGAACAGCACTAAACATCAGGAATTGAGCCAATGGGCAGATGAGGAATATTCCTACGCCACTGAGAACTATTACCCTGAAAGAGGGAACATTTATGACCGTTGGGGCCGTTTGCTGGCTGGCAATGAGGATGTTTATGAAGTTGGCGTGATGCTGGAATACGTGATCAACCCAACCACTATTGCCCAGACATTGGATGGCGTTAATCAGTTGAATTATGAGGATATTATTAATGCCGCTTCAAAAACATACGACCCAGAGAAAAGTGTATATGCCGTATTGACAGATTTTCTTCCCTCGGGAGTCATAGACACTCTCAGCCAGATCAAACAGGATTTTGAATTCGCAAATCCCTATGGAAGAAAGGATAAACTTCCATCGCTGCGGGGTCTGGTTTGGAATCCACATCTTAAGAGAAGCTATCCCGAGAATGCCCTCGCTTCAAATATTCTGGGCTTTTATTCTTTCATGGATCGCGAGAACGGTATCGGCTATTACGGGGTCGAAGAATATTATGATGATTTGCTGGCAGGAAGCCCGATGGAAATGTTCATGCCAAGGAATCCTTATTTGCTGGAGGAGCTTCCAGACGTTCCCGCTGGAGCAAGTTTGGTGCTTACAATCGACCGAGAAATTCAAGCAATGGTTGAAAAAAAGTTGGATGAAGCGGTTGAAGAACATGAAGCGGAGTCGGGCACAGTCATTGTGATGGACCCAAGAAATGGCGAGATCCTCGCTATGGCATCTCAACCGCGCGTGAATCTTAACCAGTACTGGAAGTATGAAGAGGAATTTGAGGATAAAACTCCCTTTAACCGTGCTATCAGCGAAACATACGAACCTGGTTCCGTTTTCAAAGTACTTACAATGGCTGCCGCTTTTGATGCAGGTGCTGTAGATGAAGAAACGATTTTCAATGATCCCGGTCGTTTTGAATACGGCGGCAGTACGATTTACAACTGGAACCGCCGGGGTTGGGGCAAACAGACCATGCAGGGTTGTATGCAGCATTCATTGAACGTATGCCTGGCTTGGGTTGCAACGGAATTAGGGAAAGAAGATTTTTACGAATATTTGCAGGCTTTTGGCATCGGCCGCCGAACCAACATCGATTTAGGAGGAGAGGAGATTTGGCCATTGAGTACACCAGATGATTCAGATTGGTATCCAATCCAATTAGCAACCAATTCATTTGGACAGGGAATTGCTATGACACCCATTCAATTAGCAGCCGCTGTCTCTGCAGTTGCCAACGAAGGAAAACTAATGAAACCCCATGTGTTGAAAGCAATCATTCAAGATGGCAAGCAGTTTAATACGTCCCCACAGGTTTTGAGTGTCCCCATCAAACCTGAAACCGCCAAGATCATCAACAGCATGTTGGTGGAATCATTAAAAGAGGAAAGTTCCCTCGCCCTGGTTCCGGGATACAGCATGGCTGGAAAAACCGGTACCGCTGAAATTCCTGTTGAAGGTGTGTACGGAACTGAACTGACGAACGCTTCATTTGTTGGTTGGGGTCCCGCACATGATCCCCAATTCCTTGTATACGTATGGATCGAAAAACCAGGTTTGTCTCCTTGGGGTTCAGTGGTGGCAGCACCAGTTTTCAGCTCTATCACTCAAGATTTGGCTATGTATCTGAATATCCCACCAGAAGATAGCGAACAAACCATGATTGCAAGAGAAAGTTAATATGATCACGTTATCAGAAATCATTCAGGCATTGACGAATAAGACAATCAGGTCTTATGAGCTTCCGATCACAGAAGCAGTGATCGATTCTCGCAAGGCGATTCCCGGCTCATTTTTCATTGCTTTACCCGGCGAACAAACAGATGGACATCAATATATTAATAACGCGTTCAAGCTTGGCGCTAATTTTGCCCTCATCAATAAGGATTTACCTACTGATGAATACAGAATTTTAGACATCCGAAATATAAATGAGGTAAAAGCTATTAAGATTCCTGCTGCACCATTTTGTATTCGTGTTGATGATAGTCTGAAAGCGATGCAAAACATTGCCCGTTTTTGGCGTAAAAAGCTGCCAATTAGAGTTATTGGTATCACCGGCAGCGTAGGGAAATCATCCACAAAGGAACTGACAGCAGAAGTATTGTCACAAAAATACCATATCTATAAAAATCCCGGTAATTACAACAATGAAATCGGTTTACCGCTTTCGATCCTTAATTTAGGAAATGGGTATGAACGGTTAATCCTCGAAATGGGATTCTATTACCCGGGTGAGATCACTTTCCTTTGTGAAATCTCTCGTCCAGAGGTAGGCGTTATAACAAATATCGGCACTGTTCACGCTGAACGCGCTGGTTCCCAGCAGGCAATTGCCGAGGGTAAATCAGAATTAATCTCCTCTTTGCCAGAAAAACCAAAAGGGACAGCCATTCTCAATTATGATGACCCTTATGTCCGCGCAATGGCGGAAAAAACATCAGCTGATATTCTTTTCTACGGTTTAAACCCGCTCGCTGATCTTTGGGCAGACGATATCCAGGGGCAGGGATTAAAAGGGATTCGCTTCAGAATGCATTATCAAGGGAAATCTGCAATTTTAGATGTACCTATGCTCGGCCGCCACTCTGTTCAGACAATTTTGCGGGCATCAGCTGTTGGATTTACAGAGGGATTAAGTATCGAGGAAATTACAGAAGGGTTGGTCAACAGCAATTCGCAGCTCCGCTTGGTTGCTGTTCGTACTGAAAGCGGCGCTCTCATACTTGATGATACCTACAACGCCACACCAGAATCCACAATTGCGGCTCTTGACCTGCTTAATGAACTAAGCGGGCAGAAGATAGCTGTATTAGGCGATATGCTTGAGCTTGGACAATACGAAGACATCGGTCACGAATATGTTGGCCAGCGGGCAGCTGAAGTAGTAAATTATCTCATTGCAGTTGGCCCACGCGGAAGGACAATTGCTGAAACAGCGAAAAAGAAAGGCCTTCCCCCCACTGCGGTGGTATGCGTAGATAATGCCATCGCAGCTGCCGAATTGCTTCGCTATAACTTAAAAAATGGCGATGTTGTCCTAATTAAAGGATCTCATGGATTGCGCATGGATCGCATCTCGTCCATACTGGAGGCAGGAAAATGAAAGAAACCTCACTAGCCCTCGCTCTTAGTTTCTTAGCATTTATTATGACTGTAATTTGGGGGAGACCGCTTATCCGTTTGCTGAGGTATTTTAAGATCGGCAAGATCATACGAGAGGAAGGTCCAGATCGCCATAAAGATAAGTTAGGAACACCTACCATGGGTGGTTTGATGATGATTGCGCCTGTGCTGTTATTAACAGTGCTTCTTAACGCAGCTACTTTATTAGGTTTTGATATTCTCGGTCAATCTGTATCAGTGCCACTTTTCGTGCTCGTATCATTTGGATTGTTAGGGATGGTGGACGATTGGGAAGGTATCCGAGGCAGCCGACGCGGATTGGGGATGCGGGCTAGATCAAAGCTCATTATTCAATTAATCCTGGGTGTGGCTACAGCTTTCGCATTGAAATACATCATTGATGTTCCCGAGATGTTCTGGCCGGGTTATCCCGAACCGTTTGATCTGGGAAAATGGTACATTCCAATTGCTACATTCATCATCGTGGGATTCTCTAATGCAGTGAATTTCACGGATGGGTTGGATGGTCTGGCAGGCTTGATCTCAGCGACAGCGTTTGCTGCATATGGCGGTATTGCCCTGCTTCAAGATCAATTCTTTCTCGCACGATTCTGCTTTACCATTGTTGGAGCATTATTTGGTTTTCTATGGTTCAATGTTCATCCTGCAGAACTCTTCATGGGGGATACTGGCTCTTTGGCAATCGGGGCTACCCTGGCAACATTCGCGCTGATGACCGGACAGTGGTTAGTTTTACCCATAATCGCCATCATTCCGGTGAGTGAGATCATAAGTGTGATTCTTCAGATCGTTTATTACAAGATCACCAAAGGGAAACGCTTTTTCAAGATGTCACCCATCCACCACCATTTTGAACTGCTCGGGTGGAGTGAGACTCAGGTTGTTCAGCGGTTTTGGTTGGTCAGTTTAATGGCTGCGATGCTTGGAATCGCCATTATTTTAGTGGAGTAAACATGACAAAATGGCAAGGAAAGACAATACTAGTGATAGGAGCCGCCCGGCAGGGAATGGCTGCTACACACTTCCTTGCCTCTCATGGCTCAGCAGTAATTCTGACCGACATCCGTCCTGAACAAAACTTTACCGAACAGACCCGTCAATTTAAAACATTACCGGTCCGATTCGTTTTCGGCAGCCATCCTACAGAACTTCTGGAAAAAGTAGATGGCATTTGCGTATCCGGTGGTGTTCCACTCGATATCCCCCTAATTATCCAAGCTCGCAAAATGAATATCCCGCTTACAAACGATACTCAATTGTTTCTCGACCTGGCCCAAGCAAAAGTAATCGGCATCACAGGATCTGCTGGAAAAACAACAACAACAACACTAATCGGCGAGATCGCAAAATCTGGTATATTTCCCGGCCGAAAGGTTTGGGTGGGCGGAAATATCGGAAATCCATTGATTAACCAGGTTGAAGATATGTGTTCTGAAGATTGGGCCGTGATGGAATTATCCAGCTTCCAGCTCGATTTAATGCAAGCTTCCCCTTCCATAGCTGTTGTGTTGAACATTACGCCCAACCATCTTAACCGACATAAGACTATGCACGCTTACGCAGCTGCCAAAGCGAATATTCTCCGGTATCAGAATTCCACAGATTGGGCAAATCTCAACCGAGAAGACCCAGGATCATTCAATCTGAAATCTTTAGTGGTTGGAAAAATGTCCACGTTTGGTTTTGAAAAGCCCAAAGGGAATCTTGTTGGCACTTTCATTGAAAAAAATACACTCAAGTATTTTGACGGTAAAACTACAATACCGCTTATGCCGACTAATTCAGTCCAATTGTTAGGCCAGCATAATTTAATGAACGCCCTGGCAGCATGTGCGGCAGGCGTCATTGCTGGATTCCCAGTCTCTGCCATACAAGCAGGAATTCATTCAGTAAAGGGAATTCCACATCGCCTAGAACTTATCCGCGAGTTAAATGGAATCCGATGGTATAACGACTCGATTGCTACGGCCCCAGAGAGAGTGATTGCTGCAATGCATGCCATTTCAGGACCTCTCGTGCTGTTATTGGGCGGACAGGATAAAGATCTTCCCTGGACTGACCTGGCAGAGGTACTTCATAAACAAACACCGAAGGTGATCGTTTTTGGTGAAGCTGGAACAATGATAAAAAAAGCTCTCCTCGAATTTGAGAGTGATGCACCTGAATATCCCATTTTTCAGGTTAATGATCTCAGGGATGCAATCCTTAAGGCATCAAAGATTGCCGAAAAAGATGATTCTGTTCTCCTCTCACCTGGAGGGACAAGCTATGACGCTTTCTTAAATTACGAGGAACGCGGAAATTTTTTCAAACAATTAGTGGAGGCAATCCAATGAGCCCGAAGTCCATTCGAGTGGATCAGAAGAAAAAACGCCGTCCATTATATCTGGGAGTGGATGTCCCTCTTCTTCTGGTTGTTATTACGCTGATTACTTTCGGGCTTCTGATGCTATATTCTGCAAGCTGGCAATATGCAGTATCAATCATGGGGCAAAAACCATCCTATCTGCTCGAACGCCAGGTCAAATTTGTCCTTCTCGGTGGCTTGGTAGCAGTAACCGCGTTCTTTTTCGATTATCACAAAATGAAGAATTTCGTTATCCCTGGGATGGTGGTCACTCTCATCATGCTTCTCATGGTGATCTTCTACGTAAATGAAGTGCGCCTAGGTGCCCGGCGAGGTCTCTTTCAAGGTTCTATCCAGCCCTCTGAGTTAGCCAAACTTGTCCTTATCATCTACCTTGCTTTCTGGCTGTACGGTAAACAGGATTTACTTCACCATTTCACATTTGGTATGCTTCCAATGGCAGCCATTTTGGGGATCGCGAGTGCGTTGATCTTATTCCAACCCGACCTGAGCGCTGCCATCACTATCTTTATCATAGGTGGTTTAATGTTCTTCATGGCAGGTGGGGAGATGCGCCAGATTATTCCCGCGTTAATAATTTCACTCGTCGTTGGTATGGTTTCTGTTTTATTCTACAGCACTGGTAAAGAACGCATTACAAGTTTCATTCAGGGTATGCAGGATCCCAAATTGGCGTCATACCACCTTGTTCGGTCTTTTGAAGCCATCGTTAACGGTGGTGTTTTTGGCGTAGGAATTGGGCGCGCGAACACCAAATTTACAGGCCTGCCAGTTGCCCCAACCGATTCTATATTCTCTGTGATTGTCGAAGAAACCGGAATTATTGGAGCCAGTTTTATTATTATTTTGTTTACCATTTTCCTTTGGAGGGGGTTAACGATCGCAAAACAATCACCCGATCTTCTGGGGCGTCTACTGGCATCGGGTATTTCTGTTTGGATATTTCTGGAAGCATTTATTAATATGAGCGTTTTGGTGAATCTGCTTCCATTCGCGGGAAACGCGCTACCTTTTATCAGTTATGGAGGCTCTAGTTTAACAATGGTTCTGGTTGGTGTCGGCATCATCATGAGTGTTGCCCGCCAGACTGCTATTAAAACAAATCAAGAAGAAGGGAGACCACTGAATGCGGTTGTTAGTTTGCGCAGGAATGACGGGTGGCGGAGTGTTTCCCGCACTCGCCGTCCTTCAAGCACTCGAAAATAAGGCTGAAGACACCCTTTGGGTTGGCAGTCGCAGCGGCATGGAAGAAACGCTTCTGGCGCGATATCAAATGCCCTTTAAAGCCATTTCAGCTGCCGGTATTCACGGCATAGATATCCAGCATCTACCAAAGAATTTCCTGCAATTATTAAAGGGTTGGTATGAATCAAAGGCAATTATCAATGATTTTAAACCACATGTGATCTTTTTTACTGGCGGTTACCTGGGTGTACCAGTGTCTGCGGCTGCCCGTAATATTCCATCGGTCGTTTTCATTCCCGATATTGAACCAGGTCAGGCATTAAAAATCATCATGCGGTCAGCAAACAGTATTGCTGTCTGCACCGATCTATCCCTACCATACATCCATGAAAAGAAAAATGTAAAAGTTACTGGATATCCTCTGCGTAAAGAGATCAAGAAATGGAACCGTAAAAAAAGCCGGACACATTTCCACATACCCATGCGCTCAAAAGTACTGCTGGTCTTTGGAGGAAGCAAAGGAGCACGATCGATTAATCAGGCATTAATGCCTATCCTCAATAATTTGGTAAAGGATATGCATGTGATCCATATAACAGGAGAGGATAACTGGAACGACGTTCAAACAATAAAAGAATCCAATAGCGAGATGGGAACACTTAAGTATCACGCATTTCCATTCCTTAAAGAGGATATGGGCGCTGCTTTCGCTGCAGCGGATCTAGTGGTATGCCGGGCTGGCGCTTCAACAATTGGTGAGCTCCCTTACTTTGGGCTTCCCGCGATTATGGTCCCCTACCCACACGCATGGCAATATCAGCACCAGAATGCTGAGTATCTTATGAATAAGGGAGGAGCTGAAATTATCAAAGACAGGAATCTATCTAAAGAACTTTACAGGAAGATCATCAAAATAATTTTTGATAGGAAGAAATTAGAGGGTATGAAAAAGAAAATGCAAGAACTAGCAGTCGTAGATGCTGAACAATCCATCGCCAATTTGCTTTTGGAAACTAGTCATAATACACAAAGAAAAGGAGGAAGATAATGGTAAGTTTGGCAGTGCTATTTTATGTTTTTATTTTCATATTTGCTCTGATCGGTGCGATCCGCGGAGGGGCAAAGGAAGTGATTGCAACCTTCAGTGTGGTCTTAGGTTTATTTATTATTACTGTCTTGCAGTCTTATGTACCGGCTGTTGAATCCTACATGACTAACAGCCCAATCACCTCTCAAATTGGATTTAAAGCCATTGTGCTTGGCGGGATCGTTTTCTGTGGATACCAAACACCCAACCTGCCGGTGTTTAACCAGAGCCAGCGCTTCCATCGCGATCGTCTACAGGATCTCATTCTTGGATTCATGGTTGGCGCTTTAAATGGCTTTATGATCTTTGGCTCCCTCTGGTATTTCATTCATGAAGCCAATTATCCGTATTCGTTTGTCTTAGCACCCATCGCTGGAACGCCCGCAGGTGAAGCTGCCATGCAGTTGATCCCAATGCTGCCGCCAACCTGGCTTGTCACCCCATTAATCTATTTCGCGATTGCGTTGTCATTCATGTTTGTGTTGGTGGTGTTTATATAATGGCGCATTATCATCTAATCGGAATCGGCGGAACAGGGTTGTCAGCCATCGCCCGCGTTCTCTTTGAAAGAGGTAACACGGTCAGCGGGTCTGATATGCTGGCCTCCCCTCTGGCTCAGGAGTTGATCGATCTCGGCATATCTGTTTTTCTTAGGCATCACAAAAATAATATCTCTGGCGCAGATATCATTATTCGCTCCTCTGCAATTCCAGATAGCAATCCAGAGGTCAAAGCTGCCCTAGCTGTGGGTATCCCAATACTCAAACGCAGAGAGTTTCTAGCAGAATTGACTGCCGGATCAAAAGTGATCGCGGTCGCTGGAACGCATGGTAAGACAACAACTACTGCCATGATCTCATGGTGCTTATCCGCTCTTGGCAGCGATCCATCATATGTGATCGGTGGTTCGGTAAAAAACCTGGGCGGTAACGCCCATGCCGGCAAAGGAAAATACTTTGTCATCGAAGCTGATGAATACGACCGCATGTTCCTCGGTCTAACGCCAGATATTCTTGTTATCACTAATATTGAACATGACCATCCAGACTGCTTCCCTACCGCAGAAGAATATTTAGACTCGTTCCTCAAACTAACCCGAAAAATAAAACCTGGTGGAACACTCATTGTATGCGCAGACCACTCTGGTATCACTCAATTATTAGCCAAAATGGAGAGAAAACAAAAAACAATCACTTACGGAACATCATCTAAATGCGACTATAAGATCGATAGTATCCATCACACGCCAGGCTGCGGAGTTGATTTTATACTTGAGAATGCCCGTTCAGATAAAGATAAATTCAGAATAGTACCTATCGATTTATCTGTACCTGGGAAGCATAATGCATTCAATGCAGCCGCTGCATTGGCGGTGATCGACACCATCGGACTTCCAATCCCAAAGGCAATTACTGCATTAAAGCAGTTCGAAGGAACCGAACGCCGATTCGATATTCTTGGTGAAGTAGCTGGGATCACTATCGTTGATGACTATGCGCATCACCCCACCGAGATACAAGCGACCATCTCAGCTGCACGCAACCGTTATCCAGATAAGAACATTTGGACGGTATGGCAGCCGCATACATACAGCCGAACACAGCAATTATTTGATAATTTTATAAAATCTTTCGACAAGAGCGATCATGTAATTATCACAGAGATTTATGCTTCGCGGGAAAAGGTTCGCTCATATTCATCTAAAAAAATTGTCGCAAATATGGGTCACACTGATGCCCGTTATATCGCTCAACTGCAGGATGTATCGAAATTTCTTATGAAAAACCTTTCCGATGGAGACGTTTTACTCGTTCTTTCTGCGGGTGATGCAAACCAGATCAGCCAGGATATGCTAAATTACTTAATTAAAAAAGGGGAGGTAAGATGATCAACGCCAAATCCCTCAATACATTGCGCGAAACTTTCGGTTCAAAGCTCCAAGAGAACGTTCGCCTTTCAAATTTCACCACAATGAACGTTGGTGGGCCTGCAGATGCTTTAATGATCGCGCATAGTGCTGATCAGCTTGCGGAGATGGTTTCCAATATCTGGAAAATGGATCTGCCTGTGCATGTATTGGGAAGCGGATCAAATCTACTAATCAGTGATAAAGGGCTACGTATGGTTGTCATCATCAACCACGCCCATAACATAAAAGTAAATACACGCACGCGCCCCTATACCATATGGGCAGAATCCGGTGCGCTGATGGTCAATTTGGGGAAGAAACTCACCCTTCGCGGATTGAGTGGTATGGAATGGGCCGCAACTATTCCCGGCACCGTTGGCGGGGCTGTCTATGGGAACGCGGGTGCATTTGGAAAAGATACCTGTCGTAATCTCATTTCTGCCGATATGATTCATAAAGAATCTGGCCGCGAAATATGGGAATGCAGCCGCATGGAATTTACTTACCGAGCCAGCAAGATAAAACGTAACGATGAGCCAGCAGTTATCCTTTCAGCTTTTTTTCACGTGGAATCAGGAAACACAGATCAGATCAAAGCCGATATTGAAAGTTTCCGTTCCAGGCGGAATCAGATACAACCGCCAGGTGCCAGCGTAGGATCTGTGTTCCGAAATCCTCCTGATGATTCAGCGGGAAGGTTAATTGAAGCGGCAGGTCTTAAAGGCAAAGTTGTTGGTGGAGCGATCATCAGCCCAAAACACGCGAATTTCATTATCAATCAGGGCAATGCTTCTGCCCAGAATGTATTTGAACTCCTTATTCTTGCAAGGAATGCAGTTGAAAAGAAATTTGGGGTTGAACTGGTGCCAGAGATAGAGGTATTGGGAGAATGGGATAATTTGCCCAAATTTTTACAATCAAAAAAAAGATCAACGGAGTTACCTACATGAAAAGGAAGGTCAGATTAGGAGTCATTTTTGGGGGGCGATCCGGTGAGCACGAAGTATCGCTTATGTCCGCACGCTCAGTGTTGTCCGTTCTTGACACAGAGAAATACGATATCACACAGATCGGTATTGACCACGATGGAAAATGGTGGTCAGGAGAAAATGCATTAGAAGCATTAGAAAATGGCCATACTAATAACTTGTATCGTGCCTTTTTACTTCCGGAACCCGGCAGAACGGTCTTATTCAGGCGATCAACCGACGTTGACGCTGAAACAATCCAGCCAACTGCTGAATTGGATGTGGTTTTTCCTGTACTTCATGGAACGTTTGGAGAAGATGGAACTCTGCAGGGTTTCTTCGAGATGGCAGATGTCGCATATGTCGGTGCAGGTGTTCTGGGATCATCTGTTGGAATGGATAAGGGTGTTTTTAAGGATGTGATGCGCTCCAACAACATTCCTGTTGTTGATTGGATCACATGCACCCGTAAAGAAGTAGCAAAGGGTATGGAAGCGATCATAGGAAAATGCGAAGCATTGGCTCCCTACCCATTGTTTGTAAAGCCAGCCAATCTAGGTTCCTCGGTTGGTATCACCAAGGCAAAAAACCGGTCTGACCTCCTAGAAGGTATTATGGATGCCACTCGCTATGACCGCCGCATTCTTATCGAACGCGGACTGAACGCCCGTGAGATCGAGGTCAGTGTAATTGGCAACGAAGATTGTCATGCTTCCATTCCCGGCGAGATCAAACCTTCGGATGAGTTTTACAGCTATAAAGCCAAGTATCTGGACGGAAAATCGAAATTATTCATTCCAGCGCCTATCCCGAAAGAATTGACAGAGCGCATTCGTAAAATGGCAGTAAAAACCTATCGCGCGATTGATTGTGCTGGATTGGCTCGCGTTGATTTTCTAGTAGAAAAGGATACAAATGAGCTCTATTTGAACGAAGTCAACACCATCCCCGGTTTCACATCTATCAGCATGTATCCCAAATTATGGGAAGCGGATGGGCTTTCTTACGTTGATCTGATTGATGAATTGATTAATCTGGCATTTGAAAGAAAACAGGAGCGTAATAAGAGTGAAAGGACTTTCGGAGACTGAACAATATGCAGGAGCGTAAACCACGCAAGCGTTCTGACAAAGTACGCCGCAAACTGAAAGAAGAAAGCAATACCTGGATCAACCAGGCTTCTCACCGTATTACTGATCCTGCGCGTTCTTTAAAGTCTGGAGCACATGGACAATCAGATTCTTCTTCTAAAACCGCTGCCTCCCAGCATGCAAAAAAGATCAACCGATTCTTCAGAATTGGCTGGCGGTTATTAAGTTTCCTCCTTGTTGGTGCGTTCTCGTTCGCAATTTTTACTGCCTGGCAGTCGCCTGACTATATGGTAAGTACAGTTCGCATCGAAGGACTGCAGAGATTGCCAGAAAATGATGTCCTCAGTGTGTTGGATATCTATGGGCTGCATATTTTCACGCTGGAACCTAAAGAGGTCAGCCAAATCATACGCCAGTACTTCCCGGAACTTCGAGATATACAGGTGAAATTATCCTTACCCGCGCAAGTATCCATCCGTTTGGTTGAACGTCAGCCGATGATCGCCTGGCAGCGAAAAAACGATCTACTCTGGATTGACTCCGAAGGATTTCTGATCCCTGCTCGCGGTGAAGTCAACCAGATGCTCACCATTCAAGCAGACGCGCTGCCTTCCTACCGCCTGACAGGTAAAGATGATGTATCTACCGAAAATGTCATTTACGATAAACCAAAATTTAAAGAAGATATTGATGATCTGATGTTCTTCTCAATTCCCAAGCAGATCGATGGAAATCTACTGACTGCGATTCTGCAATTGAATGCCTGGATGCCTGATGAATCTGTGCTTCTGTATCAGGAAAAACGCGGTATCGGTTGGACCGACATACGTGGTTGGGACGTGTTTATTGGCAGCAAATTAGAAAATATTAATGACAAAATGCTAATGTACGAAACCATTGTGCGTAAATTAGAAGAGCAGGGTATTCAGCCCAGCATAGTAAGCGTGGAATTCTTACATGCGCCCTATTACAGACTGGAAGAATGATCATGGAAGATAGAACGATTGTTGGTATAGACATAGGTACAACGAAGATCTGCACACTTGTTGCCCGGGTCGAAGATGATGACACCCTCCGAATAATGGGTGTCGGGGTTGACCCATCCCGGGGTATGAAGCGCGGTGTAATGATTAACCTTGAAGATGCGACCAAAGCAATCGCACGCTCCGTGGAAAAAGCACAGCGCTCATCCGGATATGAGATCCGGTCCGCCTGGGTCAGTCTCGCTGGTTCCCATGTCTCTTCCATAAACAGTAAGGGCACAGCAGGCGTGAATGGCGGTATCGTGCGAGAAGCCGATATCCATCGTGCGATGGAAGCCGCGCAGTCTGTGGCGATTCCTCACAACCGCGAAGTGATCCATGTAATCCAACGAGGTTTCAGTATAGATGATCAGAACGGCATCAGCCAGCCAGTTGGGATGCACGGCTACCGCCTGGAAGTGGAAGCTCATATTATTACAGTAGCAGAGACAACCGTGGAAAATATCCGCCAGGCAACCGAAGCAGCTGGTGTACAAGTACTTCAGTTTGTCCTCAACCCACTCGCTTCCGGCGAGGTAGTGCTCACAGAAACCGAACGGCAATTGGGCGTACTGGTATGTGACATCGGCGGCGGGACGACTGACCTGGCGATCTACATTAATAGTGACATATGGCATACGATGGTCATTTCTATCGGTGGAAGTTTGATCACATCCGATATCGCTCATGGGTTGCACCTTTCATTGAACCAAGCGGAAGAAGTTAAGAAGAAATATGGCCATGCACTCTCAAGCGAGGTGGGGTCAGAAGAGTTGTTCAGCGTGCGCGCTTTTGGTGAGGATAACCCCGTCCAAATGAACCGCCGCGATCTTTCTTACATTGTTGAAGCTCGCGTGGAAGAGATCTTCCGCTTCGTCCTCCAAGAAATCAAACGCTCCGGGTATGACGGTTTGCTGCCGGCGGGCATTGTGCTGACCGGAGGTAGTAGTCTACTTCCGGGTATCCGTAAATTGGGAGCTGAAGTGTTGGGCTTGCCAGTCCGTGTTGCCCAGCCAGAGAATCTCTACGGTTTAGTTGACCAATTATATTCACCTGCGTATTCCACCAGCGTCGGCCTGCTCCATTGGGCACTTTTAATGGAAGAAGCTGTTGAACCCAGATCATCCAAAGCGCCCCCACTGCCAAATGATCTTTGGGAAAAATTCAGGGATTTTGCCAAATGGCTGCTGCCGTAGGGCTTATTTATTTTTTTATTAGAATAGTAATTTCAGATAAAGAACGGAGGAGAAAATGGCTTACAACAAACAACCGCAAGCAGAAACATATGCCCGCATTAAAGTGGTCGGAGTAGGTGGTGGCGGCTGCAATGCCGTTAACCGTATGATCACTGAGGGCATCCAAGGGATTGAGTTCATAGCTGTCAATACGGACGGCCAGGCCCTTACTCAGTCCTTAGCGCAAACTCGTGTTCGCATTGGCGATAAGACCACGCGCGGGCTAGGTGCGGGTGGTGTACCAGAGATTGGGCAAAAAGCCGCTGAGGAGTCTGCAGACGACTTGTACAATGTCCTCAAGGGTAGTGATATGGTTTTCGTTACCGCAGGAATGGGCGGCGGAACAGGTACCGGCGCTTCTCCGATCATCTCTCAGATCGCACGTGAGGTAAACGCCCTCACCATCGGTGTTGTCACTCGTCCGTTCTCATTTGAGGGGTCGCACCGTATGCAATCCGCGGAACTCGGCATCCAGGACTTAAAAAATAAAGCTGATACACTGATCGTTATCCCCAATGACCGCCTGCTCCAGATTGTTGATAAACGCTCTTCGCTGCAGGACGCCTTTAAAGTTGCGGATGATGTCCTCTTGCAGGGTATTCAGGGTATATCTGAGCTTGTCACGGTACCCGGGCTTATCAACCTCGACTTCGCGGATGTCCGCTCGATCATGTCCGAAGGCGGCGCTGCTCTTATGGCTGTTGGGCGCGCCTCCGGCGAGGACCGTGCACACAAAGCCGCTGAAATGGCTATCTCCAGTGAACTGCTCGACATCACCATTGACGGAGCACGCGGCATTCTCTTCAATGTCTCCGGTGGCGACAGCCTCACTCTCATGGAAGTCAATGACGCCGCAGCCATCATCAAGGAAACAGCCCACCCGGATGTCAATCTTATCTTCGGCGCGGTCATCAATCCAGACCTTGGTGATGAGATTCGTCTGACAGTCATTGCGACTGGTTTTGATTCGACGAGCATGCGCACGCGCAGACATAGTACTCGCTTCACTAAAACCATGGATAAAGCAGCTGGTGCTGCCAATAAAAAGGAAAACAAGGAGAACTCCGTAAGGCGCGACTTCGAGGAAATCGGCTCACAGGTTTACAACACAGATGAGGTCGAAATACCCGCGTATTTGCGAAATAGACCCCAGAAATAATTTGTGACCCTCCAGTTTTCTCCTTTAGTGCGGGGTATGGGTATCTCTGCCTGCCCATACCCCGCCACGTCTCTCCCCTAATATTAAATTTTCCCTTTCTTTAAGAATATTTCCAAAATATTACTTGTAGAGAAAATTCCACTGTGCTATACTGGTGCACATATAAAGCCAAAGTCAACTGTCACCCCCCCCATATCTGGGGGTTTTTATTCAAAATCCTGCAAAGCACAGCTGCCAATTTAGGGAAGGGGTTTTGATTACAAACTTGGAGGAAGAAATGCGCTGTCCGCACTGTGAAAGTGAAAATACAAAGGTAATTGATACCACCCACGATTCCAAAGGGGGCATCCGCCGAAGACGGGAATGTGAGGATTGCAATCAGCGCTTTTCCACCTATGAACGGGCGATTCTCTCTACACCACTAATCATTAAAAAAGATAATATGCGCGAAGATTTCGACCGGAACAAGTTGATCCGGGGAATCCGTATCGCCTGCGCTAAACGTCCTGTACCTGCTGCTGAAATCGAACGGTTAGCCGGGGAAGTAGAATCTAAACTGCAGAAGATGACTAAACTGGAGATCCCTTCCCGCATCATTGGAGATCTTGTTATTAATGGTCTTCACGATTTAGATAAGATCGCGTACATTCGCTACGCAATCGTATACCTGGGTTTGAACAATTTAAATGATATCTTAGAAGAGATCAACCGCCTGCTCATCGCTGAAGGATAAGAATCATGACTCACTCGAAACCACCCACTCGTAATAATGTGCTTTCCACACCACCCATACCAGAAGGATTACCTCAGGTGGATTTAAGTGAGAATTCTTATCAGGTACTCACACGCCGCTACATCCGCAAAGGGGATAGAGGTGAACTCGTTGAAACCCCCGAAGAGATGTTCTGGAGAGTAGCGTACCATGTAGCGAAGGTTGAAGAGATTTGGGGCGAAGATGTCGAAGAGCGTGCCTCCGATTTCTACAGATTGCTTGCAGCTAAACGGTTCTTCCCAAATTCTCCCACATTCACTGGCGCAGGTACCCCCCTCGGACAGTTAGCAGCATGCTTTGTTTTACCCATCTCAGATGACATGGGTCACCGTTCAGATGGCATCTTTCAGACTCTGCGAGACGCGGCCTTAATCCAGCAGACTGGTGGCGGTAACGGTTTCTCATTTTCCTCCCTGCGTCCCAGCGGTGCGATCGTGAAAGCATCTTCCGGTAAGGCAACTGGCCCAATTGGGTTTCTGCGTGTGTATGACAATGCTTTCGGTGAAATCGCCCAGGGCGGCACACGCCGTGGCGCAAATATGGCTGTCCTGCGTGTGGACCATCCTGATATTGAAGACTTCATCCAGTGCAAGACGAACGAGAACGCGATTACCAACTTTAACATTTCTGTCGGCATCACGGACGCATTCATGCGTGCCGTTGAAAACGATGCACCCTGGGAACTTCGGTTTCCTGATGTACACTATCCTGCCTACCGGAAATTTTCCGGCACTCTTGAAGAAGCGGAAGCAGCCGGTACCCCTATCATCACTCACCGTACTGTCAACGCAAGAGAACTCTTCAACCTGATAGTACGCCAGGCGCACCACAACGGTGAGCCGGGGCTGCTTTTCCTCGATGCCGCCAACCGCGGCAACCCGCTTCCCCAGCTTTACCGCCTTCAATCCACCAATCCCTGCGGTGAACAGTGGCTTGGTCCATACGAGAACTGCTGTCTTGGTTCGATTAATCTCTCCCAATATGGCGCGGAAGATGGGAGTATCAACTGGCAGTTGCTTGCAGATGATATCCACATGGCAACCCGTTTCCTCGATGATGTCATCGATGCTAATGCGTATGTACCCGCAGTGCCAAAATTAAAAGAAAACGCCCTGCGTGCCCGCCGCCTTGGCTTGGGTATCATGGGCTTAGCAGACCTCATGTTCCATGCTGGTATCCGCTATGGATCTTCTGACGGGCAGGCATTCGCCGCTCAGATAATGGAATTTGTCCGTTTTCACGCCATGCAGGAAAGCATCGCGCTCGCAAAAGCACGCGGTACATTCCCCGCTATCACCGGTAGCATTTACGATCCGGAAGATCAGAAGTGGCAGTCTCCACAGGGGCTTATGGAATATGAGATCGAATTTGGGCGTTCGGCGTTGGACTGGAACTCTATTGTAGACGGCATCAGGCAGCACGGCCTGCGCAACGCTGCCCAAACCACCATCGCGCCTACCGGTACAACCGGTACAGTTGCCGGTTGTGAGGGCTACGGATGCGAACCAGTTTTCGCGCTTGCTTACACGCGCCATGTTAATGACAATGGGCATGACCTCGAACTGACCTACACCTCACCTCTCTTTGAGGAAGCGCTTATCAACGCTGGTATCAATGAAGCCAATCGCCAGTCAATTATTGATCGTGTCATGCTCGCTGGCTCCTGCCAGGGTATCTCTGATATTCCGGAGGAGATCAGGCGTGTGTTCGTCGTTTCGATGGACATCACCTCCGAAGAGCATGTTCATATGCAGGCTGCCATGCAGGCTTTTGTAGACAATTCCATCTCAAAAACGATCAACTTTCCCCGCGATGCGCGTGCGGAAGATATTGCCTCCGCGTACTTGCAAGCATGGAAGCAAAACTGCAAAGGGATCACTGTATATGTTACCGGCTCCCGTGAACATGAAGTACTTCAAACACATGTAGGAACCGCTGATGATGAACATGAAATGGCTACATCATCCACGCCGGAAACGCGCATCCCCATTTGGATCAAGGAATCCGACGCATTGGAACCTGTGTTCCTCAATCGTACCAAAAAACCTCGCCCGCGCTACCTGCCAGGATTTACCTTTGGCGTGGAGACACCTGTGGGAAAGACCTTCGTCACAGTCAATGAGAACGGCTACTCCCAACCTTTCGAGGTCTTCATCAATACCGCTAAAGCCGGTTCTGATGTGGCTGCTGACGGCGAAGCCATCGGCCGCTTGATTTCTTACATCCTGCGCCTTTCCTCTCCTGTGGAACCCTCTGAGCGCCTTCAGGAAGTCTGGCGCCAGATGTCTGGATTGGGCGGTGGGCGCCCGATGGGATTTGGTCCCAACCGCGTGCGCTCTTTGCCTGACGGGCTAGCGCAGGTGCTAGCAGAATATATCGAAAGCCGCGCCGAACGCCTTTCGCAGGGCAGCACACCCTCGGTTGACCAACTCATGGAAGGCGAAAAACCCATCCCCGCGGACTTCAGCGATCAGGTTGATTGGCCGAAAAAGCATGAAATGTCCCCTATGCAGATTGGTGACCTGTGCCCCGAATGCGGCCAGGCCGCGCTGGTGAATGAAGAGGGCTGCCGAAAATGCTATACCTGCGGGTATAGTGAGTGTTAGGTTAACTATTTAGGGTATCACTTAATAATGGGGTGACATTGAGGTACCCTACCAGACCATCCACGATATCTACCACCAGACGGACGCTCAAGTGACAGATAACATCATCTAGATTAACCAATAAATTAATTAGATCCACCCTATGCATAATAACTTACAGCAATGAAATCATAGCTCTCGTTTCCTCATCAGTTTGGATCAAATATAAATTCCTCATCTCGGCCTATCATATAATTAGAAAAATAAACCTTACGAGGGTTCAAACATGCCTAAACATCTCATTTTGGTGGCCGGTAACATCGGTTCCGGAAAGACCTCACTCACTGAACGTATTGGAGAACGACTGGGTTGGCACACCGCCTATGAATCAGTTGCTGACAATCCCTATCTGCCTAATTTCTACAAAGACATGAAAACCTGGTCCTTCCATCTGCAGGTATTCTTCCTTGGTCACCGCGCTAAACAGCATCAGGAAATGGCTGCTGATCCAAGGTCTGCTGTTATCGATCGCAGTATCTATGAGGATGCGTATATCTTCTGCCGCGCGCTGAACCATTTGGGCAATTTATCAGATTTGGATTATCACACATACCAAAGTGTATTCAATCTGCTTATTCCCACCCTGTCCAAACCTTCCATGCTCATCTACCTGCACTGTCCCGTGGCTGCTCTCATGGCGCGCATCCATAAGCGCGGCCGGGATATTGAATCTGGTATTACAGATGATTACCTCTCCCTGCTTGAATCCTATTATGATGATTGGATGGGTTCTTTCGATATCTGCCCGGTGCTGACCATCCGTACCGATGACCTTGACTTTGTCCATAAAGCAAAACACCTAGACATTGTCATCCAGCGCATCAAAGATAAACTGGCCGGCAAAGAAGAAGTGGTTTTTAAATAAATGGCAATCATTCGCGATCCTTACCTGAACCGAATGAATAAACATGCTGCGTCGAAGCGGGCCAAACCATCACTCATAATAGCATCTCTGGCATTAAAGCCAAGCGCAGTTGCTGCCGATCTGGGCGCAGGCGGAGGGTATTATACCTACACTTTCGCGCAGGCAGTTGGAACAAAAGGGAAAGTAATTGCAGTGGATACCTCCCCCGATCGGCTTGCTTACATCCAACAACAAGCACAAAAAGAACGACTCTACAATATCACTACTTATCAGACCAAAGCGAATCAGCTGGAGCTGCCGAGAATTAAATTTGATCTGATTTTCACCCGCAATATGTTCCACCACCTGGATGATCCCAATCTATTTTTTAAAGGAATAACACGGTTTTTAAAATCAAAAGGGCGTGTGGCGATCATTGATTACAAACCACCAGCCAGCTTCCAATTGCGTTTTTTCGCCCGCCACCATCATCACACGGATCCAAAATCCATCAAAAACACGATGTTCAATGCTGGCCTTTATCTCGATCAATCTTATGATTTTCTTCCCGACCAATCCTTTCAGATATTTGCACGCAGCAGTCATGGGGGTTAATCTCAGATGGTAGCATCTGCCCATCCCGCCTATGTGCATTTACTTGAGACAGGCGAGCTGGCACTGCGTACCTCATCGGCACAAGATATCCTAAAATACTGCACCTTGTGCCCATGGGAATGCGGTGTGGATCGTACAGGCGGAAAAATAGGCGAATGCCAGACAGGTTCCACCGCGCGCGTATATTCATATTTGCCCCACCATGGTGAAGAACACCCTCTGCGCGGTCGGCACGGCTCCGGTACGATATTCTTTTCCGGCTGTAATATGCACTGCCAGTTCTGCCAAAATGCCGATATCAGCCAGGAAAATTACGGCATGCAGGTCAGCGCAAATAAGATCTCGGCGATGATGCTCGATCTGCAGGCGTGCGGCTGCCACAACATCAACCTCGTCTCCCCCACACACGTTATACCCCAGATAATGGATGCCCTGCTTATCGCAGCACAAAAAGGGCTGCGCTTACCTCTTGTGTACAATACTGGCGGTTACGATGCAATAAACACGTTAAAACTTCTTGATGGGATCATCGATATATATATGCCCGATATGAAGTATGCGGATGCGGAGACTGCTAAGAAATATTCACTTATTCCAGATTACCCCTATCACAACCAAAAAGCGGTCAAAGAAATGCACCGCCAGGTAGGTGATCTAGAATTGGATAATTACGGTATTGCAGTGCGGGGTCTGTTGGTGCGTCATTTAGTCCTACCTGATAATATTTCCGGTACCAAAGAAGTGATGAACTTTCTTTCTCACAGCATCTCAATCAATACTTATGTAAATATCATGGACCAATACCACCCAGAACATCACGCCCGTCAATTTCCAGAACTCTTCCGCCGCACATCTGCGGATGAATTTCAAGCCGCGATTGATCTTGCAATCATCTGCGGTATTAAACGTATTGACCATTTGATGCCTTAGGAGATCAATATGCTTGGCAAGATCAATTTCATCAGCTACATACTCGTGAGTGCTGTATTGGTCCATTTCTATGTAAAAGGTATCAGCCCTGCCCAACTGGAATGCGTACTCGGTGAGTCGAATATATCATATCGTTAAGAACGGAGCCGTTTTTTTCTAATACCTGCCGCTGACTTAACTTTTTTAAGCAAGCAGTATACAATAATGGTTTAAATATAACTATTTATTGAATACTTACTTTTCTAACCCGGGTCTTAATAACTGACCTATTGCATTTTCTTCATTATTAGTATATGCTAATATTTATATCCATGATATTGAGGTTTGAAAAAGATGGCACACATAAAGAACACAGAGAATACTTTCACGGATCAACCTGCGGTTCGCCGTAGAATAATTCAGGTGTTGCTTACATATCTCATCCAAGCTGTACTTCTCTTCATCTCAGCCGGCACGCTGGTTTGGCCAGTCGCCTGGGTGCTCCAGGCAGAATATCTAGCCATCCTCCTTCTGAATCTATATTATTTTCTCCAAGACAAACCTGAATTGATAGCTGAGCGTGGCAAACCAAAACAGGGAGCCAAGAAATGGGACAAGACCATCACAGCAGTAATAATGTCATTCAATTTATCCATGTTGGTGATCATCGGGTTGGATGAGAGATTCACCTGGTCGCCTGATTTTCCCTTGGCCCTTCAAATCGCCGGCTTATTCCTAATTGCGAGCGGGCAGCTCCTTTTCTCCTGGGCAATGGCATCCAATCCATTTTTCTCAACCCTGGTCCGCATCCAGGAAGATCGCGGACAAATTGTGGCACATCAAGGTCCATATCGCTATGTACGCCATCCCGGATATGTCGGTTATATAGTATTTACACTTGCCGCCCCATTGGCTTTATCTTCTTTGTGGGGATTCATACCAGCGGGGATCGTATCCGCTTTGTTGGTTCTGAGAACGCATTTAGAGGATGAAACACTATTGGCCGAGCTGGAAGGGTATGACCAATTTTCAAACCAGACAAAATACAGACTGATTCCCGGTGTATGGTAAGTAATGAAAAAGAGGAATGACTTATGAAAAATCGGGATATCCAAAAATTGGATAAATATGGGAAATTAGCCCTTATCAGAGAATATATCCCAGGTATTTGGTAGATTTCTCCCTACGATTCTGGATTAATTTATCAAGGAAAAATCTCAAGGTTTGGGTAGCAGCTATGGAGATCAAGCAGACACTACCTTTTCCAACCTTGCGCGAAAGAATGAATCGCCCCACTCATTCGATAGAAAAAAGATTCTGATTGAATCCATACATTTCCACTGTTGGATATCTAATATCCAAGTACGATGATGCTTGCTATTCATTACTCTGCAGTACTCCAATTTGATTAATTTGCAGCTCATTCCACCACACAGCAGATGCCTTCTCATTAACTGCTTTCTAATAATTTTATCTAACAAAGCCCCAATGATAGAATATCTTTATTGAAACCTTTTTTTTGGTTTACCGTATATAAGCTTAGGAAACAATGACAGAGCAACTCGCGCAAATGGCTGAGGCCGAATGCATCAAGCTCGCTCGGAAAGGTGATCAAGACGCGTTCGCTCAGATCGTAGAGACATACCAGAATCCGGTATATAATTTATGTTACCGGATGCTTGGCACACCTCAGGCAGCGGAAGATGCGGCGCAAGAATCATTTTGGCGCGCATATAAGAACCTGCATCGCTATGATCTAAAACGCCCTTTTGCCACCTGGCTGCTCTCTATCGCAGCACACTACTGCATCGATCAGCAGCGGCGCAAACGGTTGCCAACTATGGATCTGAATGAGATAATCGAATTCTCTGCCGAGGACCCGGCTCCAAACCCAGAATCTTCTCTTATGAATGTGGAATTCTCCGATAAGGTTCAGAATCAATTGGCTCAGTTGAGCGAAAATGATAGGGCAGTATTGATCCTCCGCTATTGGCATGAGTACTCTGAAAATGAAATTTGCCAAGCGCTTTCAATTTCCAAAAGCGCTGTAAAAAGTCGGCTGCACAGGGCCAGGAAACACATGGCAACGCAGTGGATAGAAACGCAAAGCAATTTATCGATGGAAGGAAGGCAACATGAAACACAAACTATATGAAAGTTGGATCCTCGATGAAGCACCCCTCACAAATGCACGACAGCAGGAATTAGACGCACACCTCGAGGTCAGTGA
>CAZBCD010000004.1:0-27728 GCA_964490205.1 uncultured Pelolinea sp.
ATACGAATGATTTTATCTCCTCATCCGTTGCACTAAATGTCTGAATTAACATATATAATAAAATTTGATACATTGATCCTGAAAAACTGCAGCTATAGAAAAAACTATCAAATAGTATGTCGATAAAGGGATGCTATCTATCGATAGGAGAGAAAAAATGAAACGATCATCAAAAATATTTATTTTCCTCGCAATCTTTTTACTTTCCCTGGTATATTTTTTTGGTTGTACACACCCAAAAGCAAGCAATTCTATTGATCAAACTGCGGATAATACCAAAGATCAACCAATAATAAACCGCGCCGATCTCGGAGAAGTCATATATACGCATGTTTACTCTCCCGAAAACGGGAATATTGCTATCCGCATTGATTTACCAGCAGAACCTCGTTATGGTGAAAGTGTTCCAGTCGTAGTTGTCGCTTCTACCTGGTTCGTTGAAAAATACAATCTTGATGAAACACCGTTTCACCTGGAATTAAATCCGATAAGCACCGGAGCGTTAGTGGTCACCCACCTCTGGCCCGGTAAAACAGATCCGGAAAGCGGGGTGCGCAGTGATGGGGAATATGATTTCGGCGGCCCGAACAGTCTCGCCGCCCTACGCGATACGATCCGCTTCGCGCTGGGGAAAACAGCAGATATCAATGGAAATTATCTCAGCGATCTCATCACACCCACTCCCCTCTATGATAACGTGGGAATGTTTGCGTCTTCACATGCCGGTGTTGTAGCGACAAACGTTATGGCGTACTATGGGGAATCATTTCCCGAATTAAAATATTTCGTTGGGCGCGAGAATCCTACCATGGCTGAGATGTACCCGCTGGAGATCGGGCATTTCAACCCACAGCATAAACCTGTTTACAATCCATATTACAATCCTGATGGCTACACACCCACATCAATCGCCGTTGATTATTCCCACCTCGACTGGATCGAGAACAGCACATTTCCTGAAGGCCGACCCATCTTCATTGTTCCCGGGGGACGGGATTACGTGTTAGATGATAAAGGCCCCAACATCAACGGAAAGCGCTGGTTCTCTCACCCCCTGACGCATGCTCTGTGGGATAATGGGATCTTTACCGCCCAAACCTGGCCAAAAGATCTTGCTGCCCCTGAACAAACCGCGGAGTTTTGGCCCTATCGGGAAACCATCCATAATTACACAGCCATTGGCGAGAAACTGCCTGAACTGCGCGTTATGCTTTCCTTTTCTTCGTATGATCACGTGCAAACTGCCCCTGATAAGCCCCACATCCGCCAGGCGTATGACGGTTTCCATAAAACAGCTGGTTTATGGACGCGCCTCAACTGCGATCTATCCTATGTCCAATCCGAAGTGAATCCCAGCGCGTCAAGGGAAAACGGTTTTCCGGATAATCCTGCCAACACTGAACCCGGCAATTGGGAAGCCGAAGCACAGGGGTGGGGATTTGAGGGCCGTCTGGCAGGTGAAATGACCGCCAGAACCGTACCCCTGGCTGGCGTGGCGGAAATGGCAGACCGCGTTTGGGCAGATAAATGGGGTCCAAATCTCGATGTAGTTTTATACTCCAGATAAATACATCAACATTAGATTTTTACGGCATAAAGGCCGTCACGAAGTTGTTCAGCTTCGATAATATCCACCGTGAGCAAGTCTTCCCTTCCGGTTGGTGATAAAACGGATAATATTCGGTGAGCAATCCTATTCTTTACAACTGATTTTATTTACAATTCCACATCATCCATAAAAAAATATTTTTGATGTATGATTATAGATCAATGTAAACCCAAATTTAATACTATAGAGGAGAGAAATTATGCACGCGATGACAAAAGAGAATCTGGAAGCAGCTTTTGCCGGTGAAAGCCAGGCACACATGAAATATCTCATTTTCGCCGATCAAGCTAAAAAGGATGGTTTTCCGAATGTAGCCCGCCTTTTCCGCGCCAACGCTTACGCCGAGCAGGTGCATGCCACCAGCCACTTTAAAGTGCTAAAGAAACTATCAACCACCGAAAATAATCTTGTTGCTGGTATTGAAGGAGAAACTTTCGAGATCGAGGAGATGTATCCCGCGTATATAGCTGTGGCTGAACTTCAGGAAGAGCGCGGTGCGGTCCGCTCCACCAAATGGGCGCGTGAATCCGAGAAGGTGCACGCAGAAATGTATACTGATGCAAAATCCTCCGTCGCGGAGGGAAAGGACATGGAAGTCGGTAAGATGCACGTCTGCTCTGTGTGCGGGTGGACCGGTGAAGGAGATGCCCCGGATAACTGCCCGCTCTGCAACGCGAAAAAAGAACTGTTCGTCCTGTTTGAATAATCATCCTGCTGAATAGGCGGCAGGTATTCTACCTTTTGGAAGCTTACCTGCCGTCACATAATAATTTTCGCTTGTTTTCTACTAACCATAATTGATTTTTCGCTGCTCTAGTAACTGTCAAATCCATGACGTGTTATCTAATTAGAAAGAAATTTTCTTATTAAGGGATATTTTTATGCCGAAGAAAAATTTTCCATATGGAAAAACGGTGTTGATCGGGATGGGTTTTTTAGGCATCAACCTGGTATGGCCGGTCTTCAACAGTTTTGTGCCGCTCTTTTTGCAGGCAGGCAATCCAGAATTCGAGCGGCAGCTCATCGAAGCAGGTCGTGAGATTCCCAACATAGCCGGCTTCGGCCTGGCGCCCAGCATGGCATTTTTCATTATGACATGGGATAACATTTTCAACGTGCTCATCGCCCCCTGGGCCGGCGCAAAAAGCGACCATACCTGGACCCGCTTTGGCCGCAGGAAACCCTGGATCATGATCGGAACACCCATCGCCGCGCTCGCTCTGATGTTCATCCCGCTCGCAAACACAATCTTTGCTATTATGGTATTCATCCTCATCACCAACTTCGGCATGTCCCTGTTCCGCACGCCCACAGTCGCATGGCTCGGTGACCTTTTTCCCGCGCAAAAGCGCAGCCAGGCAAACGGCATCATCAACCTGATGGGGGGTATCGGCGGCGCTTTGGCGTTGTTCGGCAGCGGAATACTTTTCGATGCCTTCGGCCGGCTAGCGCCTTTTCTCGGCGCGGCGCTGGTGCTGACTGCTGTTGAAGCAATTGCAGTCTGGCAGGTAAAAGAACCGCAGCAGGCGAATGATCAAAAAATTACACTCTCCAAGCGCAATTTCATTGAGGATTTCAGTATCATTTTAAAGACCCAGACCCGCAGCGGGCTGCTGATCCTTCTGGCGATCTTCCTGTATTTCATGGCCTATGAAGCCCTCCAAACCGGGCTGACTTCTTTTGCAGTCTTCAGTTTGGGGCTCACACCGGGAACAGCCACCATCATGACGGCGCTGTTTGCAGCCGCGTTCATCCTATTCTCCCTCCCCAGCGGATTGATCGCTGGTAAACTGGGGCGCAAACGGACGATCACCTTCGGCCTGCTCGGCATGATCCTGCTCTTTTCAATTGGATTTTTCTTCATCCAGGGCCAGATCTCGCTGGGCGTTATCCTGCTGCTGACCGGCATCTGCTGGGCGCTCGTCAATGTGAACAGTCTCCCGCTGGTGTTCGACCTGGGAAATGAAGCGCAGATCGGCGCCTACACCGGTTTGTACTATATGGCCGCCCAGAGCGCTGCCATTGCCGGACCAGTCCTCAGCGGCGTGGTCGTTGAAATGGCCGGGAATAACTACCGCTGGTTATGGGCAGTCAGTGCCCTTTACGTACTGCTGGCCTGGTTTGCCATCCAGGGTGTCACATCTACCGGGAAAAACGGCAGCGTATAGCACTTTTATTGTTTAACTTTTTCCATAACAAATTTATTTATTATTTTGATAAAAGCTATTCAGCGAAACCCCACCTGATTATTTCCAGCGTTATTTTGCGGTTTCCAGGACGATCTCAACGAGCGGGCAGCTGCAGTATAAGCAGTCAAAACCACCAAATTTTACTTTGGCCGGCTGATATCCCTCAAAATAAACATGTATATTGAGTGAGTCTGTGTCGTGGATTAATAATTCAAATGCAAAGGTTCCATTTGGGCCAGATTGTGTTTCCTGCTCCCCTGCAGTTGGAGAACACCAACTGATTTGTGATAGCTTTACCTGCGCACCTTCCAGTTCATTACCCGGATCCGCCGAATCTGAGTAGACAATACCATCTATCTCACAGTACCAGCCGACACAATAAGTGGGGGTAGCTGATGGTTCTGGTTTTGCAGGCGCGATGGTTTCGGTTGGCGTGATGGATCCAGTGGATTGTTGGGTCTGATCTGTCAGATTGTCTACAGTAGAAATGCAGCTTATGAGCAATAAACAGGCTAACAGAATACTTGCACACTTTCGCGCCGATCTTGAATAATCCATGACGCCTCCACAACTATGATACAACCTTTCTAAAGGTAGAGAAAGTCATAGTCCTGAGAAAGCTATACAATATATTTAATAGAAAGTGAGGGAATATGAACAAAGCACCAATCTGGTCGCAGGAAAAATATATCCGAGCTTACCTTTTCGCGGCGAAAGCCCACCGCGGGCAGCCATATCCGGGCACCGAGCTGCCCTATCTGATACATCTTTCCTTCGTCAGCATGGAGATCATCGCCGCACTGACGGTTGAAGAAACAGCACATCCCGATCTGGCGGTGCAGTGCGCGCTCCTGCACGATGTGCTTGAAGATACAGAGGTTTCCAAACAAAAACTCGATGAGGAATTTGGAGAAGAAGTGGCAGATGGTGTAAAGGCACTTACAAAGAATAATAAAATAAAGAAAGCAAATCGGCTAAAAGACAGCATTGATCGCATCAAGAAGCAGCCGCATGAAGTGTGGATGGTCAAGCTGGCAGACCGCATCAGCAATCTGCAGCCCCCGCCCTTCGATTGGACACAGGCAAAGATTAAAGCCTATTGGGGGAGTTCCAAAGAGATCTATGCGTCCCTCAAAGATGCCAGCCCGTACCTTGGGGAACGATTACTTAAGAAAATAGAAAATTACTCTGCCAACTATATTAAATGGTGAGAGGAGGGTTTTCATCCTCCTCTCTTTTTTTTTAGCTCTTAAAATACCGAGTAAGAGTCGTTCACATCCTCGAGGATCGATTTATATTCTTTATCATAGGTATCATCATGCGAGGTGGTGTAGAAAAACAGTTGATTTTTCATAGTGGCAAAGAAGGTTGTCCCGCTGGTCCTTTTGTGCTCATTCGACCATGTTAGCCTCTCCCGCCCATCCTTCAGGGTTGTGTCCTCCGATACACGCAGATTGTCACCATACAGGCGCCTCATGTAGTCCATCGTGACCTCCCCTTTTATGACATGGTTCATATTGGGGCTGACTTCATTCGTAACCACCTGCACAAAAGCATGCCCGTCAGGAGCAGTGTATGTTTCCACCACAGCACTTTCGATAAATTCCGTATCCTCCACGTATGACCAGCCATTTGGGACTTCAAGCGTGAAGAATCTCTCCGGCGAAGTATAGGACATCATACCGGATGCAGCAGTCGGGGCTGCGGGTTGAGGTGCTTCCGCGGCAGGTTCCGCCGGTGCGGGCTGCTCGGCAGGAGCCGCTTCGTCAACAGCCGGCTGCGCTTCTTCCACAACTGGTTCTGGCGCCGGGGGGGCATCGGTTTGTCCACCACATGCGCTGATAAGCACCGCTGCTAATAGTACGCTCATTAATATTCTTGTGTTCATTTTTATCTCCAATTCATTTACTCATATGGTTTAGTGGTCTGACCTTCATACCACTTAACAGTATTATACGGGTAATTGAAGAAATGTCAATACAGGAAAAAGAAATATTCATCTATAAACGGCACCAGTTTCTATATGTGAATCACTCTTAAATAAAAATCAGCTAATGTGTGATTTCCTTTCTTTTTCTTTAAAAAGCGCGCTTTCCCGGAATCCAACAATTCCTTTTAAGATTCCCGTTGAATAAAAATTGTATTTCAATAAATCTGTAATCTATTTATAATGGAGGGCGAAAATCATGACTGAGAGTAAAATTTTGTAAGGTCCGGAAATATTGAGCGCTTGAACCCAAGAACCCGCGCAGTAAATTCATTGACTTGAAGGATAAACAGGCTTGCAGCACAAATGATCTATGCAAGCGGGTTCATAAGGGCGACCACCCTCTAGTCCTCCAGACCTGCATCTTAAAACTCATCAACCTCTCAGGCAAACTCCCTGCTTTTCTTCTTTTTCGCTTTCCGCAACATCAAGTAAAATACATCACCGCTAAAACCAGGCTGGATCGTATCCACCACCTCAAAGCCATAATGCTGATATAAAGCGGCATTTTTCTCCGAATGCGTTTCCAGATAGCAATCCTTGCGGCATCTGTCTGCGTGCGCCAGCACTGGTTTCACCAATTTAGAAGCAAAACCCATACCCTGAAACTGCGCATTCACCCCCAATAGCTCAAGGTAATAGTGGGGTCGGCTGATAATCTGAATATGGGCCTTTTCTGCTTTCATATAGAAAGAAATAAGTTTCCTTAAATCGGGAACCTTAAATTGGTTGAGTATGAACCATGCGATCTGCACATTCAGGCTGAATTTGCTTTTTGGAAAGCCAGTCAAACACCAGATAGCCGCCCCCTCATACGCAGTGGATGTACGGAAAATGACACCATTAACATACGCTCGTTCTATCACGTATCGGAAATTAACCTCTATGGCTTTATGGATATCCCTAGCTGACGAGAAAAAATACTGCATCATCGGGTCATCCCGGAAGGCGGACAGGAATACGTCAGCGACCTTTGCAGTGTCACTTTTTGGCGCAGTTTCAATCGGAATTTCACCCGCGATCTTTTTTGATGGATTAGCAGTGCGATTGTTCATTCAATTACCTCACGAATTTTGAGAAACAGGATTTTGATTTAGAAGTATGATAAGGTATATCAATATTACCTGATTTCAATTTCGTGTGAACAGAAACCCCACGAGTGGATCAGAGATACAAGGAGTTTTATATGGCAAAGAAAATCATAATCGATACCGACCCCGGCGTGGATGACACCATCGCAATTTGTACCGCGCTGCGCTCCCCTGAAGTGGAAGTCATCGGGCTAACCAGCGTGTTCGGCAATGCGCCCGGTGAAATCACCGCCCAGAACTCGCTCCGGTTGGTTGAATTAGAAGGGCACGACAGCATTCCGGTCGCCCGCGGAAGTGATACTCCATTGGTCTTACCGCCTGATATACTGGGCACACATGTGCACGGCGAGGACGGTATGGGTAACACCAATCCGCCCCCGCCGAAAGGTAAAGTGATTCCTCAATCCGCGGCAGAGTTTATTGTGAAAATGGCTCATTCATACCCCCATGAAATCACGCTCGTGCCGGTTGGCCCGCTTACCAACATCGCCCTCGCCCTGCTGCTTGACCCTCAAATCGCTGACCTTATCAAAGATGTCATCATCATGGGTGGTGTTGTTTCTAACCCCGGGAACATTTCTCCGGTCGCTGAAGCCAATATCTACCACGATCCCCACGCCGCTGATATTGTCATGGCGGCTGGTTGGCCGCTGACCCTCGTCGGGTTGGATGTGACCCATAAAACAATCATCAGCACCGCATTCCAGCAGGAGCTTTTCAGCACAGACAATCCCGCGGTAAACCTTATCAAGCGTATTCTCCCCTGCTACCAGAATTACTTTAACAAATTCCACGGACTGGGTGGAGATATCCACACCCACGATCCCTCTGCCATTGCCTACGCCATTGATCCCGGTCTTTTCCAAACCCGCACCGCCCCGGTGTATGTCGAAACTAAAGGGCGCTGCGCAGGGCAGACCATCGCGGATTGGAAGCGGCAATGGGGCGATAGGCCGGATGTGAATATCTGCGTCGATGTCAACTCCGAAGGAGTCCTGGCGCTTATCAAAGAGCGTCTTACAAAATAACGAGTTTCAGGGAAACAAAAAGAGCTAATTATGTCAGATTATCAAATAGACCGCAGCAAAGCATATGCGAAGAAGAAATTTCAGTTCGCTCCCTTCCTTCCGGTGAATGCAGTTCCGCTTTGATCCGCCAATCTTCGCCCTGATGAAGATCTCATTGTTATTGAGCGCGGTGGTAAACGATATGCGTTCATCCTCAGGCAGATGGTTTACCACCACGTCGCCCAGGGAACGCTTGCTGGCAAACCTTATTTAGTTAGCTTTTGATCAGCTTGTAACAGTGGGGTTAGTCTAACCCCTGTCGTGGATGGAGAAGTACATCATTTTGGAGTCGTCGGATTCGCAAATGGGCTTTCAATCATGGCTGATAAAGAAACCCACACCTTATGGGACCACATCTCCGGTGAGGCATTCGAGGGGCTTCTGAAAGGAAAATTTCTAGAAACCTGGCCTGTTTTTATCACCAATATGGAATCTGAAATTTCAAACTATCCGGACACGCAGCTTTTCTCCTCAAGTTATCGTTCCCTCATTAAATGGGTTTTGGGGCTTTTCTCCGGGTTGATGGGCATCAACAAACGCGGGTTAATTCCACCGAAATTCTACCGCTCCATGTCCAAACCCATCGACCCCCGTCTACCAAAGCTCACCCAGGGATTGGGTGTGATCGTCGGTAAACGCGTTAAATATTACCCGATGGATCAGATACCGTGGGGAGAAAGCATTACAGACTATTGGGAAAAGCGGATAATGGCCATCGACCGCTCAGGAAAAGATGGTATTCCGCATGCGGCCTGGAAAGACACCGGCGAAATTCCAATGCAGCTGCTCTCACGCTGGTATGGTTTTGCATTCATATACCCAAACTGCAAAATTTATAAACGTGAAAAAGGGAAAGTCTGAATTTTATTACAGCCTATTCGACAGCACGTAAACCAAACCTCAACCTTATGTCTCAGAGAGCAGATCAGCTGCAGCGAAAGGCTATGAATAGCAACTATCAACAATAAGAAAAATATCATTCCATAAAGGAACGGACGCTAGCACATATCTCTTCAACCGCTTCTTGATCTCCAACTGGACGATCAGGCCATTCAAACACCTCAGAGCCCCAGAACTCCCGGGGAGTATCTGGGTATCGAGGAATAACCCATACATGAAGATGAGGAATATTGTGACCTATCACGAATACATAAATATGTTCGGCATTCACACTCTTCTTCAAAGCTTTGCTTACATCTCTGATTACTCTTCCTAAAGTCTCCGCTTCTTTATTATTGAGCTCCGCCCAAGTAGGGAGATGTCTCTTTGGTTCGACAATAAAACTACCAAGATATGGTGTTTTCTGATCTGAAGCGGACCATGAATGGCCTGAAAACACTAATTCGTCTTCATATATGGGTCCGCCGGGGACGAATTCAAAGCCTTTGTGCTTCCGGCAAATAAAACAACTATCTTGATCAGACACGATTCTCCTCTTTAATTAATAGCTCCGAAAAATTAGTTTACTAAACATCAGCCTTCTAATCATCTACTTTTAGGTTCTGAAAGATTAAGCCGGAAAATAGTTTATCTCCATTGATCTGATTATAACGAATTCCTCCGAGGAAATCACTAATGCCGTCCCTAAGAAACTTCTTGGGTAATTTAGTAGGCAGACCCAATTCAAATATTATTCATAAATTATTAGCAAATTACTATATACTATTTAAAAGGTATTACGATCCACATAAAATATTAATAACTTAATAATGAAAGGAGAACAAATGGCACAAGACTTTACTGTTATGCTCCCCAACCGCCCCGGCGTGCTCGCCAACCTCAGCACCACCCTGGGTAAAGCCGGCATCAACATTGAAGGCATCAGCGGCACCCAGTACCAAGACAAGGTCGTATTGCATATGCTCTTTGACAAGAGCGAAGAAGCACAGGCACTTCTCTATAAGAACAAGTTCACCATCATGTCCGTCCGCGAGGTGCTCATCATAGATATTAAGGACCAACCCGGCGAGCTGGGCAAGATCTCCCAGAAGATGGCCAACGCGGAGGTTAACATTGATTTTCTCTACCTCGCCACCGGAAACCGCCTTGTTCTTGGCGTGGATGACCCTGAAAAAGCAATCGTTGCCTTGTAATCATACAAACAAATTTCACATAAGATAATCGCGTCGCTCAAGCATCAATAGCCTGACCGGCCTTCTCTGTTGCTTGTTTGATGTTTGTTTGCAAGGAATTGAATTAAACAATTCAATATTATAAAAATCTTTGGGTTGAGAAAACGTTTCACAATAACCGCTTCATTTGGATTTAAACGCGCGGGGTTCTAAATGATTATGGGTTATTGAAGAGCGCGGTTCAGGTCCAGCATTGCTGCCATGCAGGATTGATACCTGCTCTCAGCTCGCATTTTGATATTCTCTAATGAGAACAGAGCGCCAAACTGCTCAAGCGCGAATGAGCCGGAAACAGCCGCTCTGCATAAAACATCTTCTATACTTTCAGAAATCGAATGGCCTGCGATGAAACCTCCGCAATACGCATTGCCAGCCCCCGTTTGATCCACAATCTGGTGGACTTTTACCGTTGGTACTTTGATGAAATCGCCATCTGCATTGGCGTAGGTGCTTCCCTCTGCCCCCTCCCTGATAACAACCTTTTTTGCCCCGTATTGAATATATTTTTTCAAGAGATCTTTTGTATTTTCTAATCCCATCAACAGCCGCGCCTCCTCCAGATTTGGAGAAACACAATCCACAAGCGGGAGGATATCGACCAACTTCTCCCTGTTTTCGGGAATACTATCCCGCTGCCATGGTTCCCAGAAAATAAACGGATTCCCAAACTGCCGCAGGAATGACGCCCACAGGGGAACGTCAGCAGTTTCTGTATGTAAATGTACTCCCTCCAAAGAATTATAAACAGTGGGAAAATCTTTGATATGCGGTTTTAGCTGGTCAAAATTATTCAACTCAGATCGTAAAACCTCCGTGCGCCTGCCGTCAGCTTCAAACAATTGCCAGGCGCGGACCGTCATCATGTCTAATTTGATCAACCCGCGAACATCGAAAGCCTTTTCTAAACGCCCCATGATCTCTGGCGGAAAATCATCGCCGATATTTGCTACCAATCCTACAGACTTGCTCCAGACGCGCATGCCCATGGCAGCGTGAGTGCCGCCCCCCCCCAGGCAAGCCATATGCGTAGTGCCATCCGGCATGACGATATCATCAATGATCACTGAACTAATAGAAATGTACATACAATCTTGCCCTTTTTCTCAAACCCGCTGTGGTTTACAGCGGGTTTATTTTGCTCATGTGCCTGTTGGTAAATATCAAATAACTACACTCTTCTCTTTCTTTATCCCTTTAACGCATCCATAAATTGAGCAATGCGCTCAAAATCCCACTCGGTCAGCATGGATTCTTTTGTCCAACCGCCTACGGGTTTAAATGAGCTGCTCACTATTGCGCCATCGCATACTTTCAGGGCTTCTTTTATATTCTCCATTTTGGTTCCCCCTCCAATCAATAGTGGAACACCTAGATTCGCTTCTTTTACTTCTCCCAGCATGCTCAACGACTCTTCGAAAGAGAAACCAGTCAGGATCAGGCCATCAGCCCTGCTGTGTACAGCGGCAAAATGGGCTGCTTGCACCAGAGGCAGTTCACCCAGCGGCTTTCCTGTGCGATCATACACATCCGCTAATATCGCAATATCCTCAGCCCCAATCTGGGTACGATATATTATCGCTTCATAAGCACACCCCTCTAAGATACCCTCAGCTTTAACCATAGCGCCTGTATAGACCTTGATTCGTATAAACTGTGCGCCAATGGCCTGCGCAACAGCCAATGGTTCACGGGCACCGTGGCTCATCATACAAACGCCTAATGTTAACTGCGGAAACTCTCTCCGTATGGCAGCTCCTACAACGGACAGAAATGCTACTGTATGGGGTTGGATGTGAGGTGCTGAGGGAAGATCCCCTAGGTCTTGAATGTAAACTGCCGGCACTCCCGCACGTACTGCCTTCTCAACATTTCGCAGCGCGAAATCAACGACCTCATCCATCGGCATTGAAGTGGGTTGGTTGAAAGCAGCTGATGGCGGCAGATGCAGTGCGGCAATGATTACCGGTGTTTTTTCAGTAAATTGAACAGGTTTCTTCATTATCTCCAATTCTCCCATGTTTCGCTGGCTCTGATACGGCTGATGCCCCCGCCTCCTTCAATACTGCGTCCGCCTTTGAAATCACGGAAGAATGGCTCATCCTTTACTTCTGCAAGATACGCAGAGAATAACTCTCCTGGAATAGCGGTAATGAGCGGTGAGAACATTTCTTTCACTTCCGGGATTGGGAAATGATAATCCGCATATTTTGTTAACCCTGCCGCTGATTTCGGGGAAATTACTGCCACAAGGCGGCCAATCTGTTTTGCAGCAACCGCAATCTCCTCAGCGCGTGATAAATCACGATCTCCAGCAGTGATGATAAATGTGGGTGTGCTGACACTCTTCGCGAAATACTGTAAATGTGCCCATTCTTCCACATCCTGCCCAAGCGCTGAGTCGCCTGATGCCTCAAGTACTTTAGCGGCTGTGAATAAAGCAGTCGCGTAGTTGGGACCGCTGCCAGTAAACACAAATTCTCCTTCACCTGCCCATTCCTGAGCGGCTTGCTTTGCAATTGGTTCGCATTCTTTAATTGTTTTGCTGGCCAGATCTGCGAAACTGTGAATTTCAGCCCTAAGTTCTGCTGCTTGAGAATTGTCTAATTGTCCGCGGATCTCAGCGATCCGGATCGCAGCCAGGAAAAGACCAACCTGGCTTGTAAAGTAACTGCGCACCCCGGGGATCACTACCCCCTCAGGTGATGAAAATTCCGGTACAGGAACATCTATTATGAACTTGGCTGCTTTTCCTACAGGGCTGTCAGGTGTTGCAGTCAAGGCAGCGGTTGTAGCTCCTGCTTGTTTACCCATACGCAATGCTTCTGCTGTGTGTGATACGGCGCCGGAAACAGAAATCCCGATCACAAGATTTGTTTTGGGTCCTGTTTGGGGAATGAAACCTGCCGCGTAGCGCCCGAATAACATAGAGTTCATAGGATCATCGGGAAGGCGGGTTAATGATTCAAACGCGAATTCAGTGCTGAGGGAAGCGTGATGTGAATCACCGCACCCAACAACATAAAGACGCTTCAGTGAGAGGCAAAGTTCATGGTCTAATTTACGCCGGATAGTATCATCAAGCGGTTGAAAAATCTGGTTCAGCAACTCGGGTAAACTGTGGATCTGTTCGATCATGTAATTCATTGAATGTGTATCTCCTTTTTTTGATTCGTTTTCATAAAATTTTGAACTTCTAACAAACTGGGTAATCCTCCACGAGCGCCAATCTTTTGCACTAGAATCGCTGACGCGGCGGTTGCGAATTCAAGGCAGCGCTGGAGATTCCAATCGGAAAGGATACCGTAAAGAAAAGCGGCATGGAAGCAATCGCCCGCCCCAGTAGTATCTCTAACGGGTACATCATATACCGCTGTTGAATATCGGGCTTTCTTGGTGAAAAGAATTGCTCCACTACTGCCCATAGTTATAATTACCATTTCTGGACCCGCAGAGAGAATCTCCTCAATACCATCATCAACAGTGCTGCTTTCTGTAAGCTTGTGAAGCCCCTCTTCACTGGAAAATATTATATCGGTTTGTCGAAGCATCACTTTAGCAGCATCTATGTCCTTTAAAGTATTTACCTCCATATCTACCACCACTTTTCCCCCTCCCGTGTGGATTAATTGCGCGACTTCGATGAACCAATTCGGTTCGTAAAACACCGTATAACCAAGCTGGGCTCTCTTCAGCGACTGTTTCATACTGCGAGTAAGAGGTGGCGGAGTTGGCAATACCGGAACGACCAGGATCGTTCTTTCCCCGTTGGGAGGTAAAATGACTACTGTGAAATCAGTTGAACTTTCCCCCAGAAAAACAACATCAGATGTTTCGACACCAAATGATTTGAAATCATGCATAATGGTCTGGGCGAAAGCATCACCGCCCACCAATCCGCCCCAGGCAGTGTGCAGTCCCAACTTTGCGGCTGCGCAGGCAGTATTCGCAATAAATCCTCCAGCTATTTGCCCGGCATGATGAACAAACAGCTTTTCCCCATCCCGAGGAAGACGAGGGGCTTCCAATATCAGATCTACTGATGCGCCGCCCAGACAATATAAATCAATCATAGTTCCTACTGGAGTGTTTTATAAAGCAGATCCTTCCATCCTCGAACATCAATTTCCCAACACACCTCGATATTCGCTTCTTTTTTCGTAACCCCTAACTGATCAACCACTGTCATTCCGAGTGTAAGTTCACTTACTGTTTCAACATCTACAAAATGTGCGCTGCGTCTGGTGCAAATGCTTGGGTCGAGCGCGATCGCCATAGTAACTGGATCAGGAAGTGAAAGTCCTGGCTCACTCAACCACTCTTTACTTGCCTTAATGGCATGCTCATTACAATCAATTGTAAAATCCGCGAAAGGTGTGTTGAAAGAGCGAACGCGGGCTATCTCTTTATCTATCAAAGTAGCCTGTCCGCGGCAGTGTTCCCACCCAACCATCAAGAGAGGTATTTCTGAATCAAAGACAATCTTGGCTGCTTCCGGATCCACATAGACATTGAACTCAGCCGCTGGGGTTATATTCCCAAGGGTAGCCGCCGCGCCTGCCATTGCATAGCACATAGAGATTTTTTCGGCTATATCCGGTGCGATCCTTAATGCGAGAGCAATATTCGTAAATGGTCCCAGAGTGATCAAAGTAATATTCCCCGGGTTAGATCTTACAGCATCAATTAATGCTTCAACTGCATTTCCCTCGGCTAAAGGAACACCGGGCTCCGGGTAATTCATATCTCCCATTCCATCGTCGCCGTGAAAAAAATAACCCCAGGTGGGCTCGCGAACTAACGGTTGTGAAGCACCCAGGTATACGGGTGTTTTCTTTCCGCACAATTCAACAGTATAACGTGCATTTTTCGCCCCTTTTTCAACATGAACGTTTCCCGCAACAACCGAAATCCCGATAACATTCACATCAGGCCACCGCAGCGCCATTAATATCGCCACGGCATCATCTGAGGCAGTATCAGTGTCAATCCAAAAATTACGCATTTGTTATTCCTTTCCTTTTTTATCCGCTATCCTTTGTTAAGTGTTCCTTGACTCGGTCAAACTCCCCAAGATCTATATCGATTTTTTTTCGGCATAATCCTTCCTTATTCAGATTCGCCCAATATGCGTAACAGCACGCGCCGACTGCGAGGTCCATCGAACTCAAAAAACATTACGCTTTGTGAACCACCTATTACTAGTTCACCATTCTTTACAATTAATGAAAGGCTGTTTCCAATTAGTACGGATTTAATATGACCGGCGGCATCAGCTGGAGTGTCAAAGGTATGATTAAAATCGACCCGTGTAGGCACCAGCCGATGTGTTTCGGCGACTATGTCTTTGAGCGTCAATTGATCCATGCCTGAATTGATCGTGATCCCTGCAGTTGTATGAGGGACAAAAACCACACAAATACCTTCTTTGATATTACTGGTGCCTACTGCCTGCTGGATTTTTTCCGTAATGTTAATTAGGCATTCACTTGCTTTTGTGTTTATTTTAATTTCTGTATACATTATCACCACATTTCTTATCTGAATTAAAGTAAGTTTTAACTTTTATATTTTCTTCTTTGTTTATAAAAGCAATGGTCAACACGCATGAATTTTCCGGCATTAATAAGAATCCACTTTCTCTTCTTTGGGGCACCATGCGTATAATAAAAGGTAAACCACAGCAAGAGAAAGCGTCGTCAATAAATAAGCTGTCAACCGTTCCCCAAATCAGCGATCACTTCTTGTATGCCATCACTTAGGACCGCTGCTGATTCACTTTGCATTGATTTTAAGAAATCCAACACACATTGTTTGTCAGGTAAAGAAAATCCAGCGCCATAAACTGATGCGGCGAGTGCACCAAGCACGCCTGCTAGCACGGCTGACGCAGGTAAACTCAACTCATGCGCCCATCCATACAACAAACCCGCAGTAAACGAATCTCCCGCACCAGTAGTATCAACAGCGTCAACCTGAAAGGGTGGACAGAAAAATTGATTGTTTTCATCAGCTACAAAACTGCCCTTCTCGCCCAACTTGATCGCTGCAAGCTGAATACCCGAAGACAGCAATAAATCAGCGGCTTCTTCTGGTGATGTAGAATCAAGCAGCGCAGAAATTTCCTGGGGGCCACTTATGCAAATAGTAAGCTCATGTAAAAGACGGCGCAGATCTTTTGGGTTCTGAATAGCTGGTTCAAGACCTGTATCTAAACTTATTTGGACATTATGTTTTTTAGCCAGTTCTACAGCGCGCCAAACCGCTTTTTTCTGTGGGGATTCCAGCAGCGCGTAACCTGAAATATGCAGCACAGCAGCATCCTTAAAAGCGTCCTCATCAATATCTTGAGATTCTAACTGGATGTTCGCCCCGCGGTGGGAAAACATCGTCCTTTCCCCATCAGGAGTAACGATGATGAAAGTAAGGCCGGTTATGCTATCAGATTTGACATGAACATGCTTTGTAATAATGTTGGTTTGTGTTAATTTTTGCGTTATCTGTTCAGCCCAAACATCGTTTCCAACACAACCCAACAAGCCAGTTCGATGCCCCAGGTTGTCGAGAACAATGGCAGAATTGACAACCGCGCCCCCAATTTCCACGGTTACAGTTTCCGTTAACCCATCTCTTCCAGGGGTTGGGAACTCAGATACTGGCCAAACAGTATCGATGTTGATATCTCCCAGCATCAGAATTTCCCCACTGCTCATGCTTTCAGCACCCCACCTTCACCTTCATTTTCGGTAGATTGAACTGCGCTTACAAAAGCTGCTATTCGTCCTAAGTCCTTTTCCACTTGACTTCCAGGAATATTTGTTGATGTGTTGCTGTCTACCCCCCAGGGATTTATCTCACGGATTGCAGCGCCAACATTATCCGCCGTTAAGCCGCCTGCCAAAATGACTGGGATAGCAACAGATTCAACTATTCGCCGGCTGATGTCCCAATCATGAGTAAAACCAGTAGCACCAACACCAGGGAAGCCCTCTCTCTTGGTATCTAATAATAGCAAATCGCTCACCTCAGCGAATTGCTGCGAAACCGCAATGCTATTTTCGTCCTCTACCGGAATGGCTTTCATTAAACGGATGTCCGCATCCAGGTGGGAACGCAATTCCCGCATCACTTCAACACCCACACGATCCACATCTGTGGATATATGGACAATGTTCGGTTTTACTTCTGAGGTCATGCGCAGGATCTCTTTTACATCCTCCGACATGGTTATCGCGACGGATGTGGTTCTTGGTGGGAGTGAAACAGTAATCTCTCGCGCTTCGTGAAAGCTTAATTCACCCGGGACAATACCATATCGGCCGGCAACGAACCCAATATTATCCACACCGAGATTTACTGCTGCAACAGCAGTTTCAGGATCTGTGAAAGCATAAATTTGGATAATCATATATCTTACTGGTAATATCCTTTCTGAAATTACCGTTTTTTGATCTTTGCATTGATTTAGAGAAACTAGATAACTCTGCTTCCCACGATAAGCAAGAGATATCCAACGGATTTTCTACGCTTTTGTCACAACAAACCGCTATTTTATTGGATTATGAATGGTTATTTTCATTAACTTTCGCTAATTCACGCTCCTGGAAACGCCTTGTTTGCTCTACAATCTGTGCTTTTCTGCGAATTCCGTAAATAACAAGCGCAATGATCGTAATAGCATAGGGAATCACACTCACCCATTGTGATGGAATATCCAGCGTTCCTAATTGAGTGGAAAGCGCATCTGCGGCGCCAAAAAGGATCGCCGCCAGGAAGGTTCCCCATGGTGTTCGGCCGCCAAGATACACCGCTGCTAATGCAATGAATCCGCGCCCAGCTGTCATCTCACGCTGAAAAAGGGATAGGTAAGCCATCGATAGATTTAATCCGCCAAGTGAAGCGAGAAACCCGCTTATTAATATTGCAGTGAATTTTATTGACCTAACAGGTATACCCAATGACGTGGCTGCAATTGGATTCTCACCCACAGCTCTTAAATGAACACCAAATTTGGTGTTGTAGAGCAATATATGAATTAGGAAAGTGAGGACAATAGCAATATAAACAAAGACATTATGTCCAGAAAGAACTGTCCCCAGAAAGGGGATATCTTTGATGAAAGGGATCTCCACAACGGGCACCATTCCACTTGCCAATGTTGAGGAGTTACCTTTATCACCAGTCAGAATATACAGTAAGAATATCGTTCCGCCGGTTGCCATGATATTAAGTGCCACTCCAGCCAAAATAATATTTGTTTCCAGATAAAGGTGGAAATACGCGAGGAGTGCTGAGAACAAAATACCCGCGACAATACCCGCAAGAACACCCAGCCAAATATTTTGCGTGAAAGCAGAAACAACAACGCCAGTGAAAGCAGAAGTGAGCATGATTCCCTCAAGAGCGATGTTTATTGATCCCGCAAGTTCAGTTATTAGTCCCCCAAGAGCGGGGAGGATTAACGGAGTACTAATCCTCATAATGCTGGCAAGGAACAACGCGCTAAAAATACCTTTAAAAACCAAATCAATCTTCATGAGAACCTCCATCAGAAGGAGCTAATTTTTCTATGTGGTTATTATTTTCCTTCCGTTCTTCTACTCTTTTCTGTATCATCGGTAGAAATCGCTCAGCGGTAACAAATAAAATGATAAGAGCCTGGATGACAAAAACCATTTCCCGTGACATATCCGATGCGCGTTCCATCACATTTGCTCCAGCGCGGAGGTAGCCGTATGCCAATCCTGTAATGGGTATGAGAAGCGGATTATTCCGGGCTAAAATAGCCACAATAATTCCCTCAAAACCCATACCTATAGATATATTTCCAATAACTTTTGTATGTATGCCCATCGTTAAATGTGCGCCAGCCAGACCACCAAAAATTCCACTGATTGCGAACACAAGGATCGTCGTTCTCCTTGTATTGATACCTCCATAACGAGCAAATTCAATGTTGGCGCCGATCATTCGCAGTTTATAACCAAATGGTGTCCGAAAAATCAAGTAATAAGCCGCAATTACAGCAATTATCAAGACATATACCATGATGGTGATATTCGTTTTATCAGAAAACAAATTATAGGTATCTTCAAAGAATGGCAAGTTGGGGATAAAAGATTGAAATGACCCTTCCTTAGGAAAAAAATCTGAGGCGTTGTAACCAGCATCATCCGCCTTTATGTGAAATATTAAGAAGTAATCATATATCTTCAGGGCAATTGCATTTAGCATTAATGTGGACACAATCTCGTTTGCATCTAAATGTGCTTTTAAATACCCCGGGATCCACCCCCAAATAAAACCAGCAATCATCGCACCCATTATTGCCAGAGGAATTCTCAAGATAGCTGGGAGTGGAACAAAAAGTGCTATTGAACCCGAGACCAACGCCCCTAATAATAACTGTCCCTCAGTGCCCATGCTGAACATATTAGCCTTGAAAGCAATTGCAACTGACAAACCCACAAGAATTAATGTGATTGATTCTTCGATCCAATCTCCAAAGCGATTGAACTTACTCAATGGGCCTAACAAAAATGCTTTGTAAGCTCCAATGGGATCTTCCGACACAAATAGGGTAACTAAAAAACCCAGGAAAAGGGCGCTGCCAACAGCAATAATTACACGCAAAACCTCCCGAACTGCGGGATTAGAGAAGAATTTTCTCATAACAAAGCCTCCATCTCTACTTCTGACTGCCGTTTAACTCCTAACATGTAGTAGCCCAATTCTTCCTCCTCGATCGTTGAGGCATCAGGAAAAACGCCAGTAATCTCACCCTCAAACATTGTGATAATACGGTCGGAGAGACTCATTACTTCAGCCAGGTCTGCGGAAACTAATAAAATAGCAGCGCCATCTGTTCGTTTCTCAACAAGCTGCTCACGAATAAACTCAGTGGCTCCAACATCTATCCCCCGCGTTGGTTGAGCGGCTATCAGTATTTTTGGTGTTGATGAAAATTCGCGCGCTACAACCACCTTCTGCATATTACCACCTGAAAGGGAAGATACCGGCAGCTGCCCATTAGGGGTAAGAATGCTGAATTCTTTAATCATTTTCTCCCCATTTTTTTCAATTTCCTCATAGTCGATTGTTATTCCTCTCCTGAAAGGAGGTTCAAAAAATCGATCAACAATCAAATTGTCATCGATAGATGCGGTAACCGCTAATCCATTGGTTAAGCGGTCTTCGGGAATATGAGCCACGCCTGCCATCCGCACTTCACGTGGGGTTTTCCCGGTAACTATCCTCCTCCCTACTGTTGCCTGTCCTGCAGCAGGGACTCGTAAACCTGTCAAGACTTCCACTAATTCCGTTTGACCGTTACCTTCAACTCCCGCAATGCCCAGAATCTCGCCTTCATATAGATTAAATGAGACATTACGCAGCATAGCACGCCCTGTATTAGAGACAAAAGAGAGCTCTTTAACAACCATCACACTTTTACCGCGCTTCATTGCGGTTTTACGAATATCTAAAAATACTTCTCGTCCTACCATCATGCGCGCCAAACCTTCCCGAGTAGCTTCGGAAGTCAGCAGTGTTCCCATAATTTTTCCGTTACGCATAACAGTAACCCGATCCGAAATTTCTTTTACTTCACGCAATTTATGAGTAATAAAAATGATCGTTTTCCCCTGTTCTACCAAAACACGGACAGCTTTAAATAAGTCCTTTGTCTCCTGAGGTGTCAGGACAGCAGTTGGCTCGTCTAATATCAATATCTCTGCGCCCAGATATAATATTTTCAGGATTTCAATCCTCTGGCGCATACCAACATTTATCGTTTCCGTAACAGCACTAGGTTCCACAGATAAACCATATCGCTTAGATAGCTCTTCTGTCACTTCAACGGATTTCTTTTTATCTAAAAATAAGTGTTCGGTTGGTTCATGGCCTAAAACAATATTTTCAGCAACCGTAAAAGAGGGCACTTGCATAAAGTTTTGATGCACCATTCCCACACCCTCTTGCATCGCATCAATTGGATTTTTAAACTCTACCTTTTCACCTTTAATAAAGATTTCCCCTGCTGTGGGTTGTTCCAATCCGTATAAAATTTTCATCAGGGTAGTCTTGCCTGCTCCGTTTTCCCCAATAATTGCGTGAATCTCTCCCTTTTCAATCTGAAAATTGACGCCGTTATTTGCAATTACCCCATTTGAGTATATCTTTACGATACTACGCATATCAACCAGTGGTGCCATATTTCCTCCGTTATGAAAGAGGGTAGACAGAGGTTTTCATACCTCTGTCTATTTATTATCTCTCTATATATTTTTAGAATGCAGTATCAACGGCAATCTTGCCATCGATCAGATCCTGCTCGGCTTGAGCAATCACATCTAAGACATCTTGAGGAGTCATTTCTTCATAGAACTTGTTCTTGGCCAAGCCCACACCACCCTCTAAGACACCTAAATATTCTGCTTCACCATATGGCAGAGTACCTTCAAGATGCATCTTCAAACCACGGTAAAGGCTGTTATCCACATTCTTCATCATGGAAGTTGGGATCACCGCTGCTTGTTCAGGATTGGTTTCTTCAATGATAAGCGCTTGGTCTGAATCAACACCAATTGCGTATTTACCAACTTCCTGTGCAGCCTGGAAAACACCTACACCAGTACCACCCGCGATCTGGAAAACGTAGTCGGCACCCTGCTGATACATAGCCAGAGCTAATTCCTTGCCCTTGGCGGGATCGTTCCAACTGTCGGCGTAGTTCACAATCACCTGATAATCGGCATCCACAGAAAGAACAGCCTGCTTATAGCCAACAATAAAGTCATTGATAACAGGAATATCCTGTCCACCAACCGCCCCAACGATACCGGTCTCAGTCATTAATCCGGCATACAGACCAGCCAAATAGGAACCCTCGTTCTGCTTGTAACCTATTGAATACACATTCTTGCAGCCATCTTCGCAGTTCTCATTTGTGACTGGCGCATCATAGATGAAGAAGTACTTATCGGGATATTTATGTGCAATCTTCTCCAGAAACTCGGTCATCTGCCAGGTACCTAAAATGAAGACATCATACTCCTCATTTTCAGCAGCATCTTCAAGACCAGCCTCCCATGCCGCCGGGTCTATGCCTAATTCGATAGTCTTATATTCGATATCGAAATCCTCTGAAGCCTTTTTTACACCGCGCTCTGCGGAGTCGAAGAAGGATTTATCCCCAAGTACACCATTAATCAGGTTAATGACCTTAAGGGTTCCTTCTGCAGAGGTCTCTTCTGCGGCTGGCGCGCAGGAGGTTAAAACCAGCGCAGCGATAGCCAACAGCCCAAAAATTGATAAAAGTTTGCTTTTCATTTTTTCTCCTTTATGTTTTTTTAATTAATATCTTTCCGATTGAATGTTCTTTCTAAACACCCAATCTTTTTCAGCCAAATTTATCTTCTTATAATACACCTCCGTAAAAATGTTTTGTTATTGATCGATGAAGTTTGAATGGTTTGCAAAATACGTAAGATAATGTCATTTAAAACCGGTTTTTTATTCATCCTTCTATGGTTCAGACTACTTTTCCTTTTTAAATTAATCTTTTTAATAATCACAATTCATTAGTAAGCAATGTTTTTAACAGAAAAATAAGATTCTCAACATCATGTATATCAGCCGTTTCAACCGGTGAATGATGATAACGTATCGGCAGGGATAAAGCAAGCCCCGCCGCTCCTTTTCCAGCATAAAGCATTGGTGTTATCGCTGTGCTTATCCCAGTAACAATTTCATCTTGCAATGGAATATCATTTTCTTGTGCTGTTTCGCGAACATGCAGGGCCAATTTCTGGTTAGGCACAAAAGCTGCTAATTTTCCACGGAGAGCATCCATCCATTTTATAGCAGGTCCCTTTCCCAGACGAAGATCGCACTGCGATCCCTCCAAATCAGGTGTATCGAAAGATAAAGTGCCATCAACTCCAATAATTATCTCAGGTGATACTGCATTTGCTGCAGTCATTCCCCCCATCAAAATCGTCTCTTCCTGCACGGTAAAAGCTAAGTAGAGATCACATTTCAATTCTTGAGGTTGTAGCAATTTCGCCAATTGTATGAGGATATAACATCCTAACCGATCATCCAGAGCTTTCCCGCTGATTTGTGTGTCACTAATAGAACGTAAAGGGGATTCCCATGTGAGTACATCACCAGGTGAGACATGCATCGCCCTTGTTTCCTGATCCGAAGTTGAGCCAATGTCGATATAAATCTTTGAAAAATCCATGGGCTCATTTGTATCCAGATGCTGTGGTAAAACTCCCGCATAAGCAGGAATACATCCTTTTGAAGTCCATAGGGATAATCGGCTGCCGGATAAAGCGCGCAGACTGGTACCTCCAATGCGTTCAACCTTTAAGAACCCGTTTGGCAGAATGCGCTGCACAATCAAACCGACTTCATCCATATGTGCCGCCAACATCACGCGCTTTCCTTTACCTGGAATATGTGCGATCAGGTTCCCAAGGTTATCAAGGCTGCAAATACAGGTTTTAGAGGGCATTGAGGAGCGAATCAGGTCAGCAACCTGCTCCTCGCGCCCGGGTACTCCAGGTACTCCTGTCAATCTCTCCAGTAAATCAAAATCAACCCTGCTTTTTTTCATCAAGAAACTTCGCTCCGCAAGCTCCTCATTTTTTGGATCTTATTAAGGATCACATTTTCATTACCGATATCTTTTCGGTGCCGCAGCATGGTCGGCTCTATTTGGTCGAGCAGCGCTTCCATTTTTTCAGAGATATTGTAGACGTTCTCTCCCAACCCAACAATTGCAAGCGTTCTTGAACCTAATGTTTCCATAACCTCCCCCTTCTCCGTGATTGATGCAAAGATCACGGAAAAACCCGCCTTTTCAATTTCCCTTTCATTCATGTTGATTTCAACATATTCATTACCACTGCCGGGGTAGGAAGCTGGAACGAGATATTTGACAACAGATGCCTTAGAAATAAACGACACTTCACTTTTATTCAGAGCACCTTCAGCAATCGCCCCCAACAAATCTACTGCATTTGTTTCAAGCAGAGCCATCATATTAATAGCTTCCGGGTCACCCAGTCGCACATTATATTCAATCACCCGTACTCCATCCGCGGTTGCCATAAATTGGCCATATAAGAACCCGCGATAGCTTTCTCCAGACTCTGCCTCTATAGCATCTACAGTTGATTGAAGAATTGAATCCGCTTGTTCTAAGTCTTCTGAATTGAGAAAAGGCATTGCCCCATCTGCCATCGAATAAGCACCCATTCCGCCTGTCATTCCTCCCTGGTCACCATCAAAAGCATATTTGAAATCCTGGGCCACAGGCATCGGAGCAATCTTGCCGTCAGACACAAAAGCCATTCTTGAAAATTCTTCGCCGATCATGCGTTCTTCAAGAAGAACAACACCATCTTGACTGAGGGCAAATTCCACTTTCTCTAAAGCCTCCTCCATTGTTTGAAAATGCACGCCCATTACCCACACCCCTTTTCCACCTGTGAGGCCAATAGGTTTTACCGCCACTTGGCCTACTTCAGTAATGAAATCTCGGGCAGATGCCATGTCCTTTACCTCCCGCCAAATCAGAGAACCCCTTTTTACGTGGCGGCGAAGAAGATTCCGCATAAAAACTTTATCACCCTCCAACCGGGCTTGTGCTTTTGTTGGACCAACTACCTTATACCCTTTTGGACGAAGCTGGTCGCTTACCCCTGAAATTAATGGTACTTCTGGTCCAACGACAACCAGTTCTACGCCATTTACCATAAAAAAATCGTCAATTTTTTTTAGATCATGCATGTCACCAATAAACGAATCTTCGGCAATCTTTTGAATACCCGGGTTTAGATGACTGCCAAACACAAAAAGGGAATCACTTTGTTGGTTTTTGCATAATGCTTTTGCGATGGCGTGTTCACGCCCCCCACTTCCGATAAGTCCGATTTTCATTTTTTTTCCGTCCTCTTCGATAAAGTATTGCGATGAGAAAGAACAGTAAATTGATAACGTTCGCTGAGATATATATTCCTATTTGATTCAATTGGTGTTCCTCCAGCCAAATATGAAATTGAATCAGTATGCAGTAGCGGTGTTTGTGGAATAATATCGAACATCTTCGCGATACTATCACTAGCAACAATAGGTCTTACAATAATTTTTTGCCATGACAGTATATGCTTATAATCCTTCTCAATAACTTCATATAATGACTGTTTTGAAAAATCATAGCGCTGTAAACCTGGGCATAACTCTTCAGGGATAATAGAAATTTGGTGAGCGATTGGATATTCATCTGCCAGGCGCAAACGCTCTAATTTATAAACCCAATCATCCTCAGAGATCCTTAGATTATTGGCATGCTTGTAATTGGGATGTTCTCTGTTAAAACAGATGACTTTTGAAGTTGGTTTTAACCCCTTACCAAAAGTTTCCTCAGTGAAACTGATCAGGCGCTGCAGCCCATAATCTACTTTGGGTTGCGCTACAAACGATCCCTTACCCTGCACTCGGGATACAATACCTTCATTCACAAGAGTTTCAATGGCTTTTTGTGCAGTATTGCGGCTCACATGAAATTTTTCCATAATATCATGGTCTGACCACACACGATTTCCAGGAGATAGTTCTCCTGAATTTATCTTTTCGCGTATAAGATCACATATTTGTTGATATATTGGCTTATAACTTGAACGAGAAATTCGCTGCATCAAAATCCTTGAATATTGATGGGTTGACCCAACAAACATATATAAATAATACATCAGCTGTCAACATATTCGCAGATATTTGTATGGTGAAAAGGATGATTTTTATCCTTTCTTTACTCCATAATGACTCCCAAATTATTCATGGTTTTTTTACTTCTTCGAGAGCTATATCATCCCTAACGAATCTTTATCATTCATCAATCCCTCAATTGCATCCTTGGTGCATTATCTATCTACATTAAAACATCAATGACGTTCTAAATATGTTCTATATTTCATCCACAGCAAATCTAATAAATAATGGACTGATAAACTTTTCATCTCTTTGATCTTTTTGTTAGATATTAAGAAATATCAGCCATAAAAAATATGGCTGATATTTTGAACCCAAAACCTTACCTTACAACAAAATTACAAATATCTAACTGGTCTTTTTTGAAAGATCAGCAGTTAATGCTGCAACTTTTTTAATTGACAAGCGCTCCTTGCCAGGCAGATATGTTTCCAGAAGATCCCCAATCGGTTTAGCCCATTTCACGGGAACTCCACTGATAATGCCAAGCACATTACCTACCAATCCAGCGTTACAATCCACATCTACGCCGGCCTTCGCAAGAAGCGAGAAAGAGCGCGTCATATCCCCTTCACCATACCACAACGCCACTACATCAGCTGCCATGTTAGGATATGCATGAATCCAGTTATATTTCTTGAAATATTCATCAAACAATCCCAATGTATTTTTAGGTTTATCAGTGTGCTGAACAGTTTTCAGAACATAATCCAGATATTTTTTATATTCACTTCCTTTAGGGATATACTCCGCTGCAGAAAGTACAAGCTGTTTAGGATCATCTTCGACGAATGCCAATGATGTCAATACTGCGGCAAATATTCCTCCATACACACCATTCGCCGAATGTGATACAACACCATCTATATGCGCCAAGCGCGCAGCTTCCATAGGCCAACCGGGGGCCAGCATCCCGCAGATCATCCCGCGCATTTGAACACCAATCCAATCAGAGAAGGGATTGTGGCGGCTTCCGGATTCAGGCGGCAGGTATCCATTATGTATATTCTGCAGAGCAATCCATTCCGCTGACCACCCGAAAGATAGTTGTTTTACCCATTCCAGCCCAATTTCTCTCGATGAGATTTTTCTTCCCATTTTTGAAAAAACATCCAACAAGATCAGTTCATAAACCACATCGTCATTCATCGTTTCAGGATCTGTAATATAAGATGTCACATCACCATATATTTTGGCAATATTCTCTCCTGTATAACCCTCAATCGCTGTCCCAAAAGATCCACCAGCTAACTGACCCAACCAACCAAAATAAATCTTATCTTCCAAATCACTGATGGATCCCATTCTATTCTCATGGTTAACATTTCCCATCTCGTTCTCAACTTCACTCCACTTTTCAGGATGAGAATAAGTGTGATATGGGTGCTCTTCTATTTTTGGTGCAGTATAAACTGCCTCTAACAAATTTGTTGTTAAAGCCCGCAAACCAACAATGTCTTCATTCTTCAATAAGCGCAGGCCTTCTGAATAGAATGGAATTGCCTTGGAAAGATCATATCCTTTATTTTCCTGCGCCTGCATCATTTCCATGTATGCATGTTCAACCGCCCCAGATCCAGGCACGTGTGACTCCCAAAACATTTTCAACATCATATCATTCGCTTGGACCAAAATGCCCATATCAAACCAGTCGCTTGCGTGCGTACGCCGATCTAGAGGGATCGCTTTTAACCGGATCTCTCGTTCAAGTTCCCAGGCTTCTGCCATTTCTCTGCTCCTTTTTATTCTTATTTATTAGTATAGATCGCATCATTTTCAATGTAAAGGAAATATCCAGTTCTTTACTCAAATGTTTGAACTCTTGAATTCAACTAGTAAGTGCAACTTTGCAAGTGTTAGAGAGGTAAGCTGC
>CAZBCD010000005.1:0-27679 GCA_964490205.1 uncultured Pelolinea sp.
TTACCTCTCTTACGCTTTCAAAGTTGCACTTGCTAGTTGAATTCAAGTATCAAATAACTCGTTCTGTTGGGTTTGCTCTAACCACTAATTGGTAAAAGTGTCTAAAAAAATTGGGCGTTTTCTTTTTAGAAATGGAAAGGACCTTCGATCAACCCAACCTGTGTAAATGGCCACACACAAATTGAGGGACAGCGCACGAAACCTTTAGAAGGTTCTCTCATCATCTTCCCACACCTGTGTACAGGTGAATTAGAGATTGCTGTCCCTCAACTTTCATTTTAGCGTTTTCTACAAGTGAATTCAAGGATAAATCCACTGAATGGATGACTTTATTCCTTTTTTCACCTGCCGCCTTACACTGGATATAAGGGAGCACTTCCATATATAATCAAATAAATCAAGATTGAGGGCAGTGAAAAAGATCTTCGCGAGTCGAAAAGCGATCGCTGATTACCTGTTCATCGTTCTGGGAGCGCTGGTACAGGCGGTCTCAATGCGGTTATTCCTCATTCCGGGTCTGATGGTCAGCGGCGGAATCAGCGGCGCCGCGCAGATCATCCAGTACTTCACCAACTGGCCGATCGGTGTGATGGTCTTCCTCGGCAACCTGCCGCTGTTCATTTTGGGCTGGCGCTACCTGGGCGGCACGCGCTTTGCCATGCGCACTGCTGCTGCGGTAACCCTATTCTCATTATTTACCGACGGGCTGGCGTTCTACCTTCCCGCAGAAGGCATCACGGATGATATCTTTCTGTTAGCCCTGTACGGCGGCGTCCTTCTGGGGGTTGGCCTGGGATTGGTTTACCGTGGGCGCGGGACCAGCGGGGGTTCAGATATTTTAGGCCGCATCCTCAGCCACAAAAAAGGCGTCTCCATCACACAGGCCTATCTGATTACCGACGGGCTGGTTGTGATCGCCTCTGGATTTGCCTTTGGGTGGGAACGCGCGCTGTACGGTCTGGTGGTGATCTACATCAGCGGATTAGCTGCCGAGCTGGTTTCCGAGGGAAATAATATCCTCCGCATGGTAATGATCGTCACAAACCACCCGGATGAAGTTTCAGGGCAGATATGCAAAATCCTGGAACGCGGTGTTACTATCCTGCCCGGTACAGGCGCCTGGACCGACCAATCCCGCCCGGTGCTGTACTGTGTGCTCACCCGCTCAGAAGTTAATGTCCTTAAGGCAATCGTCAGCGAAGCAGACCCGAAAGCATTCATGGTGATCGGTCAGGTGAATGAAGCCCTGGGAGCAGGATTTCAGCCGCTCAGGAGGGATTGATCCAGCTATAATGCCCGTAAAGGACCGCGCCTGCCGCCAGCGCTAACTGCCCAAGATGATAGGTAACACGCACCCACAGGCGTGCGTGGGGAAAGGGGTGGATAAAACGGTCCAGTGCCAGGAGAAGATCAGAACAGGAGAACAGCAGTGCGCCGCTGGCTGCCAAACCGGAAGCAAGTGCCGTCCAATCCGGGCGGGAAAGCGTCCATATGGCAGAAAATAGCATTGCGCCTAACGCGGCAGCATATATCACCACTGGAAATACCATTTTCCGGTGGGACGGGTTTCTGGAAAGATTTTTTACCACCACTACCGCAACGACGGCCCACACACAAACATGAACACTTAACAGGAACCAAAAATATGCCGAAACCGGCGGTAGGCAGCAGTTAAACCCAATCACGTAAGCCACCTGCGCAATGAGAAAAGCTGCCATTCCATAGATGAAATACCGTTGAGAAAACATCATAAATATATCGCCAACGAGTGAGAAGAACAAACCCAGTCCAAACCAGAGAGCAGAGCCAACCGGGGCAGATACGGTCCAAAACCAGATGGACAGCAGCAACAGCACGGCTGGTTTGGTGTAATATTTAACCCTGTGCCATCCCTGCCAGATCGCTGTCCAGTCAGCCGCGATTAACAGAACTGTCAGGAACAGCCAGAAATTGAGCACTCAGTCCTCTCCAAGCTTAGAGTACCCCATTTGTTTCAGGAAGGCAGGGTCGGTGCGCCAGTTCTTTTTAACCTTCACGCGCAAATCAAGGAATACCTTACGCCCGGACATGGCTTCGATTGCTTTTCGGGCGACTGTTCCGATAGCCTTGAGCACGCTGCCCTGCCTGCCGATCACGATACCCTTTTGTGAATCCCTTTCAACGAAAATAGTGGCGGCAATAAACGCCCCGGTTTCATCCCTCTCTTTATATTCATCAATGCGAACAGCTATCGAGTGCGGGACCTCATCTCGCAGATTATTTAACGCTGCTTCGCGGATCAGATCCGCTGCAATTTCCCGCTCATAGATATCCGTGATCTGGTCTTCCGGGTAAACTGGCGGTCCTTCTGGGAGATACATGAGGACCCCTTCGCGCAGAGCATCAAAACCAGCGCCTTCCACTGCGCTGATCATGACCTGCTCAGCCGAGGGTATCAATTTCTGGTATAACCTCCGTTTACGTGCCAATGCATCCGCATCTTTGATCAGATCAATTTTATTTAACGCCTGAATAACCGCTTGTACGCCTTTCAGCCGTTCAGCAATGATCCGATCCTCCGCGTGCGGGTTCTCACTGATATCCACTAACCACAGGACCACATCAGCGTCAAACAGCGCTTTCTTCGCCTCGGTATTCATCCCTTCCCCAAGCGCATGTTTGGGCTGATGGATGCCGGGAGTATCCACAAACACGATCTGCGCGTTTTCATCCGTGAGGATACCGAGCTGGTTAAGACGGGTGGTCTGCGGCTTGGATGATACCGCGGCAATCTTCTGCCCTACGAAGGCATTGATCAGCGTGGATTTACCCACATTCGGACGCCCCACAACAGCCACAAAACCGGATTTGAAATGATGGGGTGGTTTGGATTGGTTCATATGCCTATTATAAACAAGGAAAAAAGATCAGAATCACTCTATCAAGCCGCAGCCTGCAGCACGCGTTCTCCTTCAATCAATACTCCTTCATGCTCCAGCAGCGCGGCTTTGGTCCTGATCCCATACGGAGAAGAAAAACCGTGAAGCCGGCCATCATGAGCGACTACCCGATGGCAGGGAATAATGATGCCAATCGGATTGTGGGCTAACGCGCCGCCCACCGCACGCGCTGCCCGTGGGCGTCCGATACTGATTGCCACCTCCCCGTACGTACGGACCTGTCCAAATGGAATGCGGACTGTTTCCAGCAGTACTTCACGTTGAAAATCAGTTGCTCTCTTAAGATCAAGCGCCAGAGTGAAATCTGCGCGTTTTCCAGAAAAATAATCAGTTAATTGGGATATAGCCATGTCAGCTATCCACGCTGAACCCACATCTGCTGTCCTACGCGTGATATAGGAAAAATCATCTTCTATGATAATAGATACTAGTACCAAACCATCTGAATTCGCCGCAATGACAATCGGTCCAACAGGAGAAGATCGCATCAGACGAATACTCAATTCGTGCTCATGTTCTACCAGTTTTTTCAAGTTCATTATTGCCATCTCCCATCCACTTCACAAATAATTCTTTTCTATCCCGAATAATGATATTATAGAACAAGCGTTTGAAATCGTAGGGAAAGCGTAGGTTTAGCGTCAAGTAATAAATACGCGATTCGGTTATAGTATTTACAGAGTAACTTCTCTTCTTCTCCTCCTTATGAGAGAGCCGGGATCGGCGTTTCCGGCTCTCATTGCTTTCCCAGTAAATCATAACAACTTTGCTTATGATACACTCTTTCTAAATAATTTTCGCATAAACCCAGAGGAGTGAATGGCTGAAAAAATCGAAACTTATCCAATTGAGATCGGGGGTGTGAAACGTGATTTACGCCTGTTCGAGATCAAACCCGGCTTAAAAATCGCCATCATCAATATCCTGGGAGATACTGAACTGGTAAACGTATGCGCCGAGGAATTAGGGAAGAAACTCATTGGCAGCCAATACGATGTGATTGTGACAGCAGAATCGAAAAGCATTCCCTTAGCCCACGCGCTGTCTGTTGTGACCGGTAAGCCGTATGTCATTCTCCGCAAAGATTACAAGGTCTATATGGGCGATGCCATCCAGGCACAAACCTTATCCATCACCACCGGAAAACCACAAACGCTCATTCTAGACGAAAAGGATATTCCTCTGCTGCGGGGAAAAAAAGCCGCCATTGTAGACGATGTGATCAGCACTGGTTCTACATTGGAGGGAATGCGTAACATTTTAAAGAAAGTAGATGCTTCCATCACGGTTGAAGCAGCTATTTTCACCGAGGGTGACGCCGCTCAGTGGGAACACATCATCGCGCTCGGTCATCTGCCAGTATTCACGGATTAAGCTAAAACACGCAGCCGCCCAGCGATTGCCCTCTTTTTACCAATTCTTTATATATGCACCGCAGCAGGGTAGAATGCCCACTCCGGCAGCGGCTCTCCACGCAAATCACGCCTTTTATCTAATTCCTTTAATGAATATTCGGCGAAATCATCTAGGTCAAGTGCACGCAGGATGACCCGATCATCACCCTGCGGTTTGATGACTAGTGTCACATAACAATCTACCGCTGCGGGAAGCACCACTCCATCGTTGTAATCCGCGCATTCTCCCAGTAAATTTATATATTCAGGAGAGATCACCTGCCATTCAGCGACTGGAAGGATTTTTATCAGGTTATTTTCTTTCGTCCTCTTTGAATGATCTCGCAAGGTTTTGCTTGGATTCGTGATCTTTCTGCTTGAGTTCCCACTCGCGCCGCATTGCTTCCGTGCGGCTGTTCAATTCTTCAAAATAAACCAGTGAGGCCGGGAGTCGGGATCTAGTATATCGCGCGCCTTTTCCTGCCGCATGCGCTTGAACCCGTTTTTCCAAATCAGTTGTCCAACCGCAGTAATAACTACCATCTCGGCATTCAAGCATATAACAGAAATAAGGCATCAGGGTTATGCGCTGTTTAATTTCAGGAATCGCTTTAGAGCCTGCTTTTCATCCGGGATGCTGGTGGTAAGCACGCTGGCCGATAAGGGACTTGACCGTTCTGCAATCCATTCCACTCGCAGATTTGCCGCTGCTCTCATTTTTCCTTCAAGCGCATCTGAATCACCATCAGACATCACATCGCGGAATTCAATTAACCTATTGATGAGGTCATTGGTCAATCTGATCAGATGTCCCCGTTGATGGTAGATGGTTTGGCTAAAGTCCCCGGCATCAACAGCATCCTGCAGAGGAAAGGTTGAGCTTGCCAGGGCTCGACCTGCTATCCCCTGTCCCTCCCTCCAGCTCGGCTGTTCAGCAACTGCCGACATCAAAGCCGCAGCTCCCAACTGTGGAAGGAGCAGATTGGCGCAGATCAACCCATCCACTTCGATTGGGTCAGCCAGTATTGGCTTTCCTCCCAACAATACACATACGTCAACCGCCAGTTCCAGCACTGCTTTTTGCGCACCGAGCGGTTCAATGATATAGATCAGCCCCTCTTTGAATAAGTCCGCATCGGGCTTACCCATATCGAAATCATTTGACAGAACGAGGGCTGGGTTCAGAGTTGGCAACAGGGAGACATAATGCATGGGATTGAGCCGATGTTCCTGAATCCATTTCGCCGAAAGGTCCTGCAGATTGTTGATATTAATCACGATCATATCTTGAGTGATCATTTTTCCAAGTTCTTCAGCATTATTTCTAAGGTCGTCAGGCAGAAGTGAGAGGATCACAAGGTGAGCATCTTTGAGCGCGGAGCGCATATTTTTTGTTATCGCTTGAAAAACCTTTTTCCGTTCTGCTGCCGGCCATGTATCCACATCAGGGTCCCATCCGGTAAACTGAATGCGGTTGTCTTTCTCTGCCAATGCCAGTGCGGCTGAAACGCCAACCTGCCGTAAGCCAATTACGGCAATATTGATCGCCATCAGAAACCTCCTAGCAATATATTAACCATTCCCACCTGTAGCGGGCTGATAAGCACCTCTACAAGGTTAAACCCGATCATTGGACCGAGAATGAATAGTCCCATCAGGATGTAAGAACCATATGGCTTGATTGCCTCCCAACGCTCCTCCCAGGCAGGCGGCAGCAAAAATTCCAATACCTCTTCGCCATCCAGGGGCGGAAGAGGTATCAGGTTGAATAGCATCAATCCAAGATTGATGTAAAGGAAATACAGCAGGAATTGGTAAGGAGTCGGGAATAAATCTACCATAGGTGCAGCGGGGGTTACCCAGCCAAACCGCAGCGGGATGGCAGCGAGGACAGCCAACAAGAAATTTGAGAGGGGACCGGACAGAGCCACGAACATAAGCGCTGCCGGGGAATGCTGCTGTAATTTTCTTGGGTTGACCGGTACTGGTTTCGCCCAGCCAAATCGCGCAAAAACCAGCATCAGGCTTCCCAGAATATCCAGATGAGCAATTGGATTGAGCGTTAAACGCCCGTACAGTCGGGGAGTATCATCACCAAACCGGGTTGCCGTCCAGGCGTGCGCGAATTCATGAAAAGTAAAGGAAATTAGCAGTGTGATAATGCCAGAAATAAAATATGAGGGAGAGTTATTCAACATTGCTTAACTATAATCTGAAAATGGCTCGTTTACAACTTGCGATATAATCCAATCATGCTCCCGGACCTTGAGCTGAACGACATTCTCAGGTTAAAAAAGCCGCATCCCTGCGGAGGATATGAGTGGAAAGTCATCCGATTGGGGGCGGATATCGGTTTGGTATGCCAAACCTGCCAAAGGCATATTCTACTCAGTCGGCGAGAAGTAAGGAATCGTTTGAAAAAGAACTTGAAAAGAGAGTTTATTGAAAAAGACAGGTAAGCATAAACCGCATATAGTGTTTCTCTTCTCGGATACCGGTGGAGGACACCGAAGCGCCTCTGAAGCGATCATCGAAGCATTAAACATGGATTTCCCGGAAGAGTTTACATATGAGATGGTGGATTTTTTCAAAGAATATTCACCACCGCCATTGAATCTGGCTGGTCCGGTTTATCCCCTCATGTCCCGGATGGAATATATGTGGGAGTTCACCTTCAAAGCCAGCGATAACCCAGACTTTATGCGGGTCTTATTCTCAGCTTTTTGGCCGTATATCCGATTTGGGATGTATAAAATGCTCAAGGAACACCCCAGCGACATTTATGTTTCTGTACATCCTTTAATCAATATTCCCTTCTTGCGCGCGATGCGTAGGAGAGGAATCACAACCCCATACATGGTCGTTGTTACTGATCTCGTATCCACCCATTCAGCCTGGTTTGCGAAAGAAGCGGACTTGATCAGTATCCCCACTGAGCAAGCCAGAAAACCCGCATTATATGCAGGGATTGATCCCGAAAAAACGAAGGTCATTGGCTTACCAGCTGCGGATCGTTTTTGCAGACCGCCCGGCGATAAAAAAGCTCTGCGGAAAAAATTAGGATGGCCCCAGGACAGAACCATCATCCTCCTGGTTGGTGGTGGAGAAGGGATGGGACCGCTCGGCACCGTTTCTAAAGAAATTAATCGTGTAAATCTCGATGGTGGCTTAGTTATCATTACCGGGAGGAATAAGAAGCTTAGAGATGAACTGGAAGCAATTGATTGGAATATTCCCACTTATATTTACGGTTTTGTCACCGACATGCCGGACCTTATGCGCGCCGCGGATATTCTGGTCACTAAAGCTGGACCGGGAACAATTAGCGAAGCCTTGATCGCCAATCTTCCTATCATCCTTTACCACCGCATACCGGGTCAGGAAGAAGGTAATGTATCATATGTGATAGACGAAGGTGCTGGTATTTGGGCGCCAGATATTGAAGATATCATCAAAACACTGGAAGATTGGCTGAACAATCCAGAGAAAAGAATACTGGCGGTTGAAAACGCTAAACGGCTGGCAAGACCGGATGCCTCCCGCCAAATCGTACAGGCAATCGCAGAGCTAATCAAATCTAATTAATAACAGTTATGCCTATTCTTGACTCAAACTCCTTTGAATTTATCAGCCGCAGCGCAAATCAAACACGCCGGATCGGAATCCGTTTGGGCAGTATGGTACAACCGCATGATGTTATCTGCTTGAGCGGCGAACTAGGCGCTGGAAAAACAACCCTAACTCAGGGTATCGCAAATGGGTGGGGGGCATTAGATCGAGCAACAAGCCCCACATTTGTCCTCGTAAAATATTACAGACGGCCAGATGGATCAGAAATGTACCATTTAGACGCCTACCGGCTGCAAAGCGCGTTTGAAGCAGAAGACCTGGACATTGATCAGATGATTAATTCAGGCCCTTTTATCATTGAGTGGCCAGAACGCATCCTTGCAGCTCTACCTGAGACACATTTATGGATTAACATGACCTGGTTGGGAGATGAGCAGCGTGGACTTATCATAAAGCCGAGGGGCAACCGATATAAAATTATTTTAGAAAATCTTAAGAAGAAAATGATAAAGAGCTTCATATGATTCTTGCAATAGATACATCTACTCAATGGATAGGAATCTCACTCTTTGATGGCTGTCTGGTCCTTTACGAGAAAGTATGGAAGACTAATCGCAGGCATACAGTTGAATTATCTCCCGCCATTGCAAACGCATTGCTTGACACCGGTATAGACAGAAAAAATATAGGGGGAGTTGCTGTTGCTCTCGGTCCGGGATCATTCACAAGCCTTAGGATTGGGTTGGCAGTAGCTAAGGGTTTTTCCTTATCCCTCCACATTCCCCTGATTGGTGTTCCTTCCCTTAATATAACTGCACGCGGAATACCAGCACAGGACATTGACATGATCTGCTTACTTCGTGCTGGCAGAGGGCGGTTCGCCGCCATGAAATATTTATATATGGAAGGAAAATGGGAAAGCAGCGGTGAACTTTCTGTCGTATCCGCCCATGAATTAGAGAAAAGCATCACATCACGTACACTAGTTTGTGGAGAAATGAACTCCGACGAGAAAAAAATCCTTGCTCGACGTTGGCGGAATATCCAATTTGCAGACCCACCCCAGAACATCCGCCGTCCATCTATCCTCGCAAATATCGCTTATGAGCGATTTATCATAGAAGATTTTGATGATCCTTCTTCAACAACTCCTATTTACCTCCGTACGGTCAAAAACGTTGACAGCACAATACCAGTATAATTCTGGGTTGATTCGCATATGTAATTACAATTCTTGATTATAAAAGGAGACCTTGTGGACGCAGAAAGCACCTTAGCGGAAATCGCAGAAAATATTCGGCTCTGCCAGAAATGCGAACTGTCGCATTCACGGAAAAACGCTGTTCCAGGAACTGGCCCCGCAAATGCAGAGATCATGTTGATCGGTGAAGGGCCTGGTTTTCACGAAAATGAACAGGGGTTGCCCTTTGTTGGCGCCTCCGGGAAATTTCTCACCCAGCTCCTTAACAATGGCGGTGTACCCAGGGATACCGTATTCATTACTAATGTGATCAAGTGCCGCCCGCCAGGTAATCGTGATCCACAGGAACAGGAACTGAAAGCATGCAGCGCTTTCCTGGACAAGCAGATCGAGGCCATTAATCCCTTGATCATCATTACATTGGGGAGGTTTTCTATGGCACGCTACTTTGAAAACGCGCGGATCAGCAAGATTCATGGGCAGGCCGTTTGGTGGGATGGGCGGTTGATAGTCCCCATGTATCACCCTGCCGCTGCGCTGCATCAACCAAAACTGCGTTCGGTGATCATGCATGATTTTGCCCAATTAAAAGATTTGATCTCAAAGGAAAAGGAAAGATTAGCGACAGCAGCAGCCAGCGCGAACATCGGCGAGAACGAAGAGGATGACGCGACCCAGCTTAGTTTTTTCTAAAAGGATTATTGGATGGACTACACACAAGATCTAATTAATAAATTTAATGACAAATCAGCCCACATCGCTATCTTGGGATTGGGATATGTCGGACTGCCCCTGGCAGTCGTTTTCGCAGAAAGCGGTTTTAAGGTTACAGGGATTGACCCGATCACATCAAAAGTGGACTCATTGGAAAGTGGGAAAAGCTATATTCTTGATATCAGCGATAAACAGATTCGTGATTTAGTGAAAGCCAACCGATTATCAGCAACCACTGATTTTTCCATACTCTCTGAAGTGGATGCGGTCTGTATTTGCGTGCCAACGCCACTGAGAAAAACTGGTGACCCCGACCTCTCTTTCATTCTCTCTGTAGCAGAAACTCTCCAAGAATATATTCACCCGGGGTTAGCCGTCGTACTTGAATCCACCACTTACCCTGGTACGACCCGTGAATTAATTTTACAAAGGTTGTGTGAAGAAAGCGGGCTCAAAGTAGGAAAAGACTTTTTCCTCGCATTTTCACCGGAACGGGTTGACCCAGGAAGGAAAGACTGGACAACAATCAATACGCCGAAAGTGATCGGTGGTATTACGGATAACTGTCTGGCGGTCACGCAAGCCTGGTACAGCCAGGCGCTAGACCATGTAGTTCCTGTGTCTTCAGCGGAAGTGGCAGAAATGGCAAAATTATTAGAGAACACATTCCGGATGATCAACATTGGTATGGTGAATGAGCTTGCGATCATGTGCGATCGACTTGGTGTGGATGTGTGGGAAGTGATTGACGCAGCTGCCACCAAGCCTTTCGGATTCATGAAGTTCCTCCCCGGACCCGGGTTGGGCGGACACTGCATACCCATTGATCCACTGTATCTTTCCTGGAAATTAAAATCCTTGAATTATACCGCTCGATTTATCGAGCTGGCGTCCGAAATCAACACCGGTATGCCTCGCTATGCTGTCAGCAAGATCCAGGATGCACTCAACCTTCAGAAGAAATCATTAAATGGCTCCAAAGTGCTTATCCTCGGTGTCGCGTATAAACCAGATATCGATGATCTGCGGGAGTCTCCCGCTCTGGATGTAATCCTATACCTTAAACAAAGTGGAGCTGAGGTCAACTATCATGATCCCTATATACCGTCCATTGACCATGAGGAGATTAGATTAGAAAGCATAACCAACATTAATGAGGGTATAAGAATTGCGGACTGTGTCGCTATCATCACAAACCATTCTTCCTACGATTATGGGCAAATCCTGGAAGATGCAAATTTGATTGTGGACACGCGTAATGCTCTGGGAGATAAAGGAAAAAATAACCCAAAAGTCGTGAGATTGTAATGGGAAAATATGTTGTAACTGGTGCCGCCGGTTTTATCGCCTCCAAAGTATGCGAAGACCTGTTAAATGATGGACACTCAGTCATCGGAATTGACAATTTCGACCCCGTTTATGATCTAAGGATCAAAGAATGGCGCTTGAAAAGATTCTCCGCACATCCAAATTTCAATTTCTACAGAGATAGCATCTGTGATCAGGAAAAACTGAGAACTATATTCCAGAACCATCCTGAAATAGATGGAGTAATCAACCTCGCGGCGAAAGCAGGTGTTCGAGATTCCCTGGTTGACCCATGGTCATATTATGATACCAACCTGACCGGAACGCTCAACTTATTAGAGATGTGCCGACAAAATGGTATAAAGAAATTCATCTTGGCTTCCACCTCCAGTATCTATGGCGAGAACGCGCCATACCCCACACCTGAAGATGCCGATTCCAGCCACCCTTTACAGCCGTATGCAGCCAGCAAAAAAGCTGCGGAGACTCTTTGCCACAGCTATCATTTCCTCTATGGGATGGATGTGACAGTTGTGCGGTATTTTACCGTGTATGGTCCTGCGGGGCGGCCTGCGATGTCTATGTTCCGATTCAACAAGTGGATCAGCGAAGGGGAAACTGTTCATGTCTTTGGGGATGGTACCCAGACACGCGGGTTTACTTATTTAGATGATATTTCCCGCGGAACTATCCTCGCCCTGAAGCCATTGGGGTTCGAGATATTCAATTTAGGAGGGCATGAATCAATCAGCATCAACGACCTGGTAAAGAAATTTGAAACTGCTATCGGTAAATCTGCCCGAATCGAATACTCACCGGCGCATCCAGCGGATATGAGCGCAAGTTGGGCAAACGTCGAAAAAGCTGGACGCATGCTTGGATGGAGCCCGAAATTCACTCTTGATAAAGGAGTTCTGCAGGTAGTCAAATGGTATCAGCAGGAATATGAATGGGCAAGCCAGGTGAGTATCGAATGAGCCTGCTTTCATCCATGTGGAACACCCTCAAAAATGATAAATTGCTGCAAAAAGTCATCCGTAATGCGGGTTATCTCTTGAGCAGTAACGTTCTCAGGATGGGGCTGAGCATTGTTCAAAGCATTTTCGCTGGCCGGTTGTTGGGCGTGGCTGGTTTTGGGGTAATCGGTACAATCACAGTCTTTGCCACTACATTGAATAAGATCTTTTCTTTTCGAATGAACGAACTTGTTGTCAAATACTTTGGAGAAGCAGTCGCCCACGAAGAGAAGGATAAAGCCACAGCTATCGTTAAAGCCGCTGGAATTGGTGAAATTGCCAGCGCAGCCCTCTCTTTTTTGATCCTTGTCCTTTTCGCCCCCCTTGCCGCAGAGAGGTTAGCAGGTGACCTTGCAACAGCACCTCTTTTTATTCTGTACGGCACGATCATTCTGGCAAATTTTACCTATGAAACAGCAATTGGTGTCATCCAGGTGCAAAATCATTTCCGCAATCAAGCAGTAGTCAATCTTATCAGTAGTATTTCTACTGCATTTATTATTGCCTGGGCATATTTCACTCAGAAGGGATTGCTTGAAATCCTATTGGCCTACATAATGGGTAAATTCATCCTCGGGCTTGGTACCACGCTCTTGGGATGGCGCGAAATGAATAAACTGTTGGGAAAAAACTGGTGGAAAACCAATTTTAGTTCTCTTCCACCACTTAAAGAGCTGTTGGGGTTCGCTTTCAGCACCAATATCAGCAACACAGTCATTCATCTTGTAAGGGATAATGAAGCATTATGGGTCGCTTGGTTCCTCACTCCTGTTGAGGTAGGGTACACCAAGACAGCATTAGCGATTATCAATCTAGTGCAGGTGCCTATCACACCTCTCATTTCCACATCCTACCCCGAAATAAACAACGCCGCGATCAAAGAAGATTGGAAATTATTACGCCGTTTATTAAAGCGCATTACATTGATTTCTGGGATATGGACCGGGGCGAGCGCGATCGGATTGGCTCTCTTTGGAAAATGGTTCTTGATGTTCTACGGTGCTGAATTCTTACCCGCTTATGAACCAATGCTGTTGTATTTGATCGGTTTGGGTTTTGCCAATATCCTTTTCTGGAACCGCCCCTTGCTGCTGTCGCTCGGTTTACCAATGGTTCCTTACCGCATCAGTCTATACTTCGGGATCGCTAAGATCGGTTTGGCTTTCCTATTAGTGCCGAATTTAGGCCTTAATGTCGAAGCTTTGCTGCTGTCTGCTTTCTTCGTTGTTTCGGTAAGTCTGATCGTATTGCGTGGTTTGAGGGAAGTGAAAATTCGCGAAAACGACCTGCAGGAGACCTCCACCGCATGAGAATTGGATGTATCACCACTTCAATCATACCTTCGAAAACCGCAAACAGCATCCAAGCCGTAAAAGTATGCCATGCACTGAAACAAACAGGGCATGATATTCACCTCTGGGTGCCGGAATTCCAGCGCGCGAATTGGGATGAGATCGCAGAAATATATGGCATCTCTGATCAATTCGAGATTACCTGGCTGCCTTTTTCGAAAAGGTTAAAACAATACGATTTTTCGTGGAGATCAGTGCGTTCAGCAATTAGATGGAGATCCGATGTGATTTACACGTGGGCGCTGCAGGCAGCATTTTTCGCGAATTTGCAGAAAGTTCCCATAGCGATGGAATTTCACGATTTTCCGATGGGATTTATGGGCCCGAAGCTTTTCCAAATGCTGATGTGGTTGAGAACAGAAAAATTGATCTTGACCACCACCAGAGCATTGGCAGAAGGTATCGAAAGAAGATATCACCTCCGCTTTAATCCAAGCAATCTCCAGATAGCGCCCAATGGTACAGACCCGGAAAGATATAACGATCTACCTAACCCGGATACGGCACGCAAATCTCTTGGGTTGAGAAAAGGGTTTACGGTGGGTTACACCGGCCATTTTTACCCCGGGAGGGGCATGGACCTGCTAACTACGATAGCCAGATCGATGCCAGAAGTCAACTTTCTCTGGGTCGGTGGGCAGGAAAAAGACATCGCACCTTGGCAGGCGGAATTAAATGCTCAGTCCATCCATAATGTAACCATCACCGGGTTCATCCCCAACAGCCGTCTGCCAATGTACCAAGCAGCCGCAGATATTTTAGCTATGCCGTATGGAAAGAAAATCGAGGGTTCCAGCGGCGGGAATATCGCGCGTGTAATCAATCCGATGAAAATGTTCGATTATTTATCAACCGGTAGGGCGATCATCGCTAGCAATATTCCTGTATTCCATGAAATTCTCAATGAGAAAATCGCTGTCTTTTGTGATCCAGATAATACGAAAGATTGGGTCTCCGCCATTAATACACTTTCAGTTAATAACAATCTTCGTGTATCCATGCAAGAGTCCGCCCTTGTAGCAGCAAAATCCTATAGTTGGAAAAACAGAGCCAGGATATCAATCGATAAGCTTGAAAAGATATTAAAATGATAACCGATATCATTATGAAAAATCACTTCAAGAAGATGGGTTTCATCAGCATTACAGGTGGTTTGATCACCGGATTTCTCGTTGCCATTATTAATCCAGGAACAATCCCAATTATCGGATTCATCACTGCAGGGGTAATCACCGCTGCATGCCTTTTTATTCTCCAATTTGCCGCCAAAAAATTGAGTGGAAACTGCCAGCTAACTGCAGCAATTTTGCTTGCGTTTTTTCTCCGCTTACTGATTGGAATATTGTTATTTATTCTGCTCCCTTCAATCGGATACGATGAGCCGTATAACAATGCTGGTTATCTATATCTTGACGCTTATCGTCGAGACACGGACGCCTGGCAGTTAGCGCAATCCGATGCACCAATAACCTCTGCCTTTCAGGAAGAATTCAGCACCGACCAATATGGTGGGCTCCTGACTCTCAGTGCGGGAGTGTACCGCTATCTAAGCCCGGATGGACACCGTCCTTTAATAATTTTGATTCTTACTTCATTCTTTTATACTGTTGGTCTGCCATTTTTCTGGAACGCGGTTAAATATCGCTGGAATGAAAAAACCGCCAATGCCAGCGCGTGGATTTATGCGTTGTATCCAGAGAGCATCATTTTAGGTGCATCACAAATGCGAGAACCAATTCTGATCGGCCTTTCCGCGGTCGCTTTCTGGGGAGTTACTATATGGGACCGTTCTAAGAAAAATTCACTGCTTGCGATTACCATCAGCTTGATAGCGATGTTTTTCATTTCATCCAAAGCAGCCGTCGCAATTCTTGCTGCTATCGCATTGTGGTTCTGGTTGGATCATCTGCTTGAAAAATCTAGCAAATTGATCCGCACACTAAGCTGGGTTTTCTTGATCATCATAATCTGCGCGGGAGTTCTATTAAGCTGGAATTGGTTAGTGGATAGTTCAAAATGGGATCTTTATTTGATGGAAAGCGCTTCCGGCAGGATTCAATGGGAACTTGAGTTAGTCGGTGAACAATATAGAGTGCCGTTTATCGTCACCTATGGTCTCGCACAGCCAGTCCTTCCGGCAACAATCGTTTATCCGGGAATACCACTAACCAGAGCGGTTGCTATCTTTCGAGCATTCGGCTGGTATCTTCTATTCCCGTTGATGTTTACAGGATTCCTGTTATTTTGGAGGCAACCAGATAAGAAAAATAAGCATATCATGCTGCTATTCTTCATCCTGATCATAGTTTGGACGCTCATTTCTTCAGCGCGTGCTGGGGGGGACCAGTGGGATAATCCGCGATATCGATCAATCTTCCTTACCTGGATGGCTTTCACGGCAGGATGGGCGTGGGTGGAAACAATCACCAAGCACTCTTTCTGGTTATGGCGCTTGCTGCTGGTAGAGATCATTTATACAAGCTTCTTCATCCAATGGTATTTGAATAGATACTACGGCATATTTGAACGCATGGCTTTTTGGCCGATGATAAAATTACTGCTAGCAATTGGAGCAGTGATCATCGCAGGTGGATTAATCTTTGATGTTGGCTATGCCAAATTCAAAGAAAGGGATCAATGAACGGGCATGGACTACCGCCCTTACGTGTAATAAAAAATTATTGAAATATGATTATGGATGAACAAGTGGAATGCTTGGTGCGGATAAAAGCGAATTGCTTCGCTTTTCTAAAAAAAAGAAATTATGGGAGTTTGTGATGAAAGTATCCATCATTGTTCCGGTATATAACGAAGATAAGAATATTGTATTACTGTACAAAGCAGTCGAAAAATCCGCTAAATCCATGGGGGTTCCCTGGGAACTCATTCTGGTTGATGATGGCAGCCAGGATAAAAGCTTGGAAAGAATAAAGGGCATTGTAAAAGAACACCCCAAACAAGTCAGTGCGGTGGTCCTGCGGAGAAATTTCGGGCAAACAGCAGCTATCGCAGCGGGGATTGACCATTCCGAAGGTGAGATCATCATCCTACTTGATGCTGATCTTCAAAATGATCCCGCCGATATTCCCCTTATGGTTAAAAAGCTCGCTGAAGGGTATGACCTGGTCAGTGGGTGGCGTTTTCATCGGCAGGATAAATTTCTCACCAGAACTCTCCCCTCTCGCATCGCGAATTCTCTGATCTCCGCAGTAACCGGTGTTAAGCTGCATGATTACGGCTGCACACTAAAAGCGTATCGGCGGGAAGTACTGACTGGTTTCCGATTATACGGCGAGATGCACCGCTTCATCCCGGTGTATGCCAATTCTGTCGGAGCAAAGATCGTAGAAGTCAAAGTACACCACCATGCGCGCAAATTTGGAAAAGAAAAATATGGACTGGAGAGAATTTTCAAAGTCATTCTTGACTTATTTACCGTTAAATTCCTAACGTCCTATTCAAGCAAGCCAATCTATTTATTTGGCGGAACCGGAATTGCGCTGGTCACCTTTAGCTTCATCTCATTATTGTATCTAGGTATCCGACGCATCATTGAAAAAATCTCCCCGTTTTCTTCACCCCTTTTCACAATCTCAGTTATGATCGCGATCACGGGATTCCAATCTATATTAATGGGCTTGATCGCGGAATTATTAGTACGCACTTACCACGAATCACAGAATAAACCTGTATACACTGTTCGTGATGTGATCCGATAGCTTATTGATCTTGATGGAATATATCCCAACGATAAAAACCCTTGTTATCTCCCATGAATATCCTCCCATAGGCGGCGGGGGTGGGAAGGTTGTTCAGGACCTCTGCGAGGGGATCGCTTCAGACAGCTATAACTTCTATGTGCTCACTGCCCATTGGGATGATCTTCCGGAATTTGAAGAATCAGAAAACCTCACCATCGAAAGAATCAAATCATGCCGTGCTCAAGCACATCGTGCTGATCTACTCGCTATGACTTGCTTTGTATGGAAAAGTTTTTGGCGGGCACTGCGGATCATTAGAAAATGGCGTCCAGACATTATTCATGCTCATTTTGCGGTTCCAGGTGGAGCATCCGCTACTGTGGCTTCTCTCCTAACCCATACACCTTACATGATCACAGTACATGGGGGTGATGTTCCGGGTGGCGCTCCGGAGAAAACGAAAAAATGGTTTCGCTTTTTTTTCCCTTTCACCAGATTCATTTGGAAAAAAGCCAATAAGATCATCACAGTAAGCCAGCAATCCCGCCAATTAGCACAAGCCCATTATCCCGTTAAAATTGAGGTTATTCCAAACGGTATAAATACATCCCGTTATCTTAAAACATCATTAGAGATCCATGACCCGCCATGCATATTGTACATGGGTCGATTTTCCCCAGAAAAAAACGTGCAGTTAGTTCCAAAGATCCTTTCCTATCTTAAAGACCTCAGGTGGAAATGCGTGATGGTGGGCTATGGTCCTCAAATGGCTCGTGTTCAAACATTGATCGCTGAAAACCAACTAGATAACCGCATCGAACTTCCCGGGTGGATCAGTCCGCAAGAAGTTAATGAAGCATTATTAAAAAGCGATATTTTATTAATGCCCTCCCTGCAAGAAAGTATGCCTATGGTTGGCCTTCAGGGTTTAGCATCAGGATTAGCGCTTGTGATGAGTGATGTAGGCGCTTGCCCAGATATGGTCAGTTTAGAGAAGAATGGATTCCTCATTGAAGCGGGAAATGAGAAAGAGTATGCGCACGCTCTCCGCATATTACTATCTAATCCTAAGAAATTGCGGCAGTATAAAGAAAACAGCATTCAAAAAGCAGCGGATTTTGACATTCAAAAAGTAATTACTTCTTATAAAAACGTATATAAATCCATCTTGAAAGGAAAGATTTAGGGCAATGCGCATCGCCTACATCACACTGCACTGGCCTAGACTCCTGTCCAGCAGTATTGGGAAAAAGATTGGTAATCAGATCAGGATATGGAGGAAATCAGGACATACCGTTCAATTTTTTTCACATCTCCATTCCACATACGATAACAAGGCACTAGTTGAAGGCCAGCGTTTTTACTATCAAAATGACAAGAACCTCTTATCAAACGAATTGGGCAGGATCGCTGCTGCCAAGAAACTCCTTGAAAGCGTTCGTATTTTCCACCCTGATGTAATCTATTTGCGCTGGGGTATTTACGTCCACCCGTTGAAAAGAATTTTTGATATCACGCCTATTATCATTGAAATTAACACCAATGATTATGAAGAGCATAAACTACTCGGATTTTCCAGAGATCATTACAACCGGTTATCTCGTTCCATATTATTGGGAAATGCATCAGGCCATGTGTTCACATCAAAGGAATTAGCTGAAGATCCTGTTTTTACGAAATATAATAAGCCTTTTACAGTAATAACTAATGGAATTGTTCTTGAAGATACTCCATTTTATCCAGCACCGAACAACACACCTCCTCACTTGATTTTCATTGGGACACCCGGGATGGCTTGGCATGGAGTAGAAAAATTGGCCCATTTCGCCCAGCGTTTTCCTGATATTAAGGTCAATATCATTGGGTTTGAATCCATCAATGGGTATTCGCAATTGCCTTCGAATCTTATTCTTCACGGATATAAGGTAGGAAATGATTATGAGAAATTATTATCCTCAGCGGATGCGGCCATTGGCACACTTTCCTTGTACATGAAAGGCATGCAGGAAGCATCACCTTTCAAAATCAGGGATTGTGCCGCTCGCGGGATTCCTTGTATCCTGCCATATAAGGATACGGATTTATTTGATTTGGATTGCCGTGAGGTATTGAATATACCAAACACACCCGATAACATCGCTGCTCATGGTGTGGAGATCCATGATTTTATCAAAAGAGCGCGTGGCAAACGGCTGGGCCGTTCTTTAGTAGAAAATCGAATTGATATTGTTCAAAAAGAAAAACAGCGTATAGAATTCTTCAATTCTATCTTTTATCAAAATAAAAGATAAACAAGTGTGGAAATTCATTGATCCAACTATGCTATACTGGGAAAAAATCACACGAAGGATAATCTAATCAATTTCAAATGGAAGAGATCACTTGCCCGCAGTGCGGACGCCCAAATCTAATTGAAGCAGAGAAATGCTGGTACTGCCAAGCCGCCTTGGAAAAAAATAAGGGGGGGAGTGAAGAAAATATACCGGTTGTCCCAAAGGCAGCCGATGACGCTGTGGACATAAAGATAGAACCAAAGGATGAAATGCGGACCGCGCAAAATATTCCAGAGTGGTTAAAACGCGTTCGGGAATTAAAGGAAGCAGATCAACCCCCTGAAGAAAAAGACCCAAACTGGCAGCAGCAGGATTTATTTACGTCAGGAAAGAAACCACGAAAGAAAGAAGCCCGGGGGAAAAAGCAATCATCATTGAAAGAAAAACCCGCCCATCACCATCCAAAAAGAAAGAAGAAAGACGATCAATTATTGAAAACCGACCAAAAAAAACATTCTAGGCAAACCAATGATTCTGACATACAAGAGCACCATAAATCAGAGAGGCTGGAAAGTGACTCTGAAACCTTGTCGGATGAACTGCCACAAGGATTCACGAAATTATAAAAACAAATAAGTTTGTTTCCACTGAAGTGCTTGCGAAGAGGAAAAATGGATAATAACCCAAATTACGAGACCATCAAAGAGATCCTTGAAGAAGATCGGATAGAGATAAAGAATGGCGGAAAGAAAAAAAGCTGTTTGTTGCGCGCGATTATTTTCATCATTATACTGACGGTTGTATTTTTTGGCTTTATTTATGTTCAACAATATCTTCTGGACATCGAAGCGGAAGTAATTGTTCGTGCCGCTCGGACTGCCACCGCATTAGCGAATGATCCTTCAACAAAAAATGATCTGATTTCTGACGACACGCTACCTGACGCTGCGAGCCCTGATGAACAGCCAACGCCTATACCTGACATGGCAATAGTGCGTACCGCAACGATTGCCGCCCAATTGACCAGTGTGGCTGAATTCCAAAAGACTGTCACCAACGCACCTTGACGTTTAAGAAAGGGAAATTTTTATGCTTGGGGCAATCGCAGGAGATACAATTGGCTCACTGTATGAATTCGCGCCTTATAAGAGCGTGGATTTCCCGCTATTCTCTACGCATTCAAAGTTTACCGACGATACCGTTCTCACCATTGCGATCGCGGATGTCCTTATGCATGATCTTGACCTCATTGATACTTTAAAAGAGTATTCAATTAAATATCCGAATGCAGGATATGGGGGATCATACCAGCAGTGGATATTTTCCAATTCTAGAGAACCCTACAATTCTTGGGGAAACGGTTCCGCCATGCGTACCAGTCCGATTGGCTTCTTTTACACTAAAGAATGTGATGTATTGAAAGCTGCCAGACTGTGTGCGCAGGTTACTCATAACCATCCAGAAGGAGTCCGTGGAGCCCAAGCTACCTCTCTCTGTATATTCTTCGCGCGGCATGGAGTATCAAAGAATGATATCCAGAAAGAAATTTCCATATGGTTCAACTATGACTTGAGTAAAACCATCAAAGAGATTCGGCCCAAATATATTTTTGATGTATCCTGCCAAGGTTCAGTTCCGCAATCAATCATTGCTTTTCTGGAGTCAGATAATTACGAAGATGCGGTTCGCAAAGCAGTATCTTTGGGCGGTGATGCCGACACGATGGCATGTATCACCGGGGGAATCGCTGAAGCTTTTTATGGTCCCATCCCAGAAAACATTGCTCTCGAAACGAGGAAAAGGCTACCGGATGAATTTCTTAAGGTTATAGATGAGTTCTATGAAGTAATTCGGGAATAGGAAAACCTTGTTGGTTTTCGCAGGAGTTGCTTCATAATCTATGTAATACCTGCTGCTACGGATTTACCAAACGCCAATAAAGCCTGCACCATTCCTTCTGAACGCCCTTCAGCATACACACGCAGTACAGGTTCTGTTCCAGATGGTCGGATCAGAAGCCATGAATTATCTTCCAAGATATATTTCACTCCATCTTTTATGCTCACTTCAGAGACTTTCACACCGCCAATTTCTTTGGGAGCATTAGAAATCAATTTATTTGCCATTTTTTCTTTTGCAACTGGGCGTTTAAGACGCTGATCTTGGCGAGTATAATGCGCAGGTCCAACATCCGCCAGCAATTCTGCGACTAATTCCGATAGCGGGATTCCTGCTTCCGCAACAATTTCAACCAGCAGCAACCCCATGATAATCCCATCTCCTTCGGGGATATGCCCAAGGAAAGATATTCCACCAGATTCTTCACCACCAATTAATACAGGTTCGGACAGCATGTAATCTGCAATATGGTTGAATCCCACAGGCGTTTCATACACGGTAAGGCCATAACGTTCTGCCAGAAGATCGATCATCCGCGTTGTTGAAACGGTGCGCACAACCGCTCCCTTCAACTTACGTTTTTCAGCCAGGTAGCGCAGGGAAAGTGCCATGATCTTATGTGGGTCAACAAACACACCACGTTCGTCCATCGCTCCTAGGCGGTCTGCGTCACCATCTGTAGCCAATCCAATACTTCCCTTTCCCATACAAATCGCACCCGATAAAGCATTTAAGTAATGGCCAATAGGTTCAGGATGCACACCTCCAAAACCCGGGTTCATTTCATTACGGATTTCATGGACTTCACACCCTGTCCCTTCTAATAAGCCTTTTATCACTCCGCGTCCTGATCCATACATTGAGTCCACCACAATATATTGCGGGTTTTCCGCGATGACATCAAAATCTATCAGTTTCCGGATGTGATCTTGATATGCGGGAAGGGGATTAAATCGCGTGATCAGTCCTTTTTCGCGGGCAACATCATAATCAACCAGATTTGGACCACGACCCTGTGATTCATTATCATTCAAATACACTTCAACCTTTCGGCACAATTCCGGAAGCGCAGAGCCACCATAAGCGGCTTTCAGTTTCATCCCGTTATATCGTGGAGCATTATGAGAGGCGGTGATCACGATTCCACCAATCGCGTTCATGTTCTTTACAGCATACGAAATGACGGGAGTTGGCGCATCTGCCTGACACAACAATACATGAAACCCATTAGCAGCTAAAACTCGAGCGGCTTCCTTGGCATATCTATCTGACAAAAAACGTGTATCAAATCCGACGATCATCTTTTTAGGGTCTGGTTCTGGATCAATCCTAAGTCCATTTAACCACCCCTCCGATGCAACCGCATCTGCTATTGCTTGAGTGACCATCCGCAAGTTATGGAATGTAAAAGTCTCTGAAATTACTGCCCGCCAGCCATCCGTTCCGAAATTTATCGGCATGATGCTCTCTCCTTGTTAGTTGATAATCATTTAAATAAAAACCGCAGGAAATTATCCTGGGATAAATACTAAATATTCTTGTTCTGATTAAAGATAAATGCTCTGCACATAGGCAAATACATGCCCGCTATTATAACCCATTGATAATCATCGAGTAAAATTACACCTATGTCAAATCACCAGCCATTCAGTAAGAAACTGTCCGCCATTTTTGTTGTACTTTTTTTTTCAGCAGCCCTATTAGGTTGCAGTGAAAATCAGACCAACGCTGATGCAACACAGGACCCCACACCACCAACAACCACCCCTATCCCACCCATTGCGCCAGATAGGGCAGTCCTAGCCGCGCCTGCTGATATTTCTCCTATTGAATTAGCCGAATCCCAGACTTTGATAGCTGAATTGGCTGCCGGATCAGGATTGGAGTTTGAGATCCGCCAGGAAATATTCGCGAACGAGATCTCACCAGACATAAAAATCATCGTATTCCTTGAGCTGCCTGACAACCTTGGCAGTTTAGCAGCCAATGAGCCCGAAACACAATTTGTAGCGATTAGCAGCCAGAATTGGAGCCCTCCCGCTAACGGAACAATTATTCTTAAGAATGAAGACCATGTAGCATTCCTCGCCGGCTATTTAAGTGCTCTTTTAGCACCAAATTTTCGAGTTGGCGGTCTCCTGGTTTCTGAAAACACAAAATTCAATCAAGCATTCAATAATGGGGTCAACTACTACTGTGGGCTTTGCGCTGCGTTGATTTATCCGCTTAATACGTATCCGGTCCTTTCCCAGCAGCCGGCAAACAGCTCCCCAGCCAATTGGCAGGCAGCGTTCACTGAGATCAACGCCAGCAAGGTCAATGTATTATTTCTCCCTGGTGATGCTGCGTCTGCTGAATTGGGGACTTATTTAGCTGAATTGGATGTGGCGGTCATCGGCAACCAAGTACCCCCTGAGGAACTGCGGTCTCGCTGGGTCGCAACCATTTCTTCCGATGGATTATCCCCTTTGCGAGAGATTTGGAATGATCTGATGGAAGGGCATAGCGGAAAAGTGGTGAACGCAAGCCTGAAGATATCCGATGTAAATTATGTAACCGTTGCTGATGGGTTAGTGTGGCTCAGCCAGGGTAAAATGGACCTTTTGAACAAGGTAATTGCTTTGCTTCGGGAAGATCAGATTTATCCATATTCTGTCATTCAGTAAATTACTTTTCAGCATTTCCCATGAATTCATCCATCGTTGCCCTCCCGGGCTGGGAGATCCCTTCACCTTTAATTGCCTTCCAGATTGTCAGTAAGATAATTCTAATATCCAGCCAGAATGTCCGATTATCTACATACCATACATCCAGCCGAAATTTTTCTTCCCATGAGATCGCGTTGCGCCCATTGATCTGTGCCCATCCCGTGATACCCGGCAGCACATCATGCCGTCTGGATTGTTCGTCTGAATAACGCCCAAGATACTGCATCAGGAGCGGTCGCGGGCCAACTATGCTCATCTCTCCTTTCAAGACGTTGAAAAATTCAGGCAATTCATCGAGGCTCGTTCTTCTTAGAACAGCACCAAATTTAGTGATCCGATCACTATCTGCTAACAATTTTTCGTTTTGGTTTCGTACAACTTTCATCGTGCGAAACTTGTGCAGTTTAAAAGGATTTCCATTTTTACCGGGTCTGGTTTGAGTAAAAAATACTGGAAAACCGTCGGAGATAACTAGCACTATCGAAACCACTATCAACACTGGAGATAGAATAATCGCCACGATCAATGAGAAGAGAACATCAAAAACTCGCTTATTCAACGGCGTGGATTTTTCATTTCGTTTCATCCTAGATTGATTTTACCAAAACGAGATGTCTAAACCACACCAGTTGGTAAGATATAATTGAGCCAATCAAGGACCGGAAGCGGAATGGAAGACCAGGTTACCATTGAATATTGCGTCCCCTGCGATTTTGAAAAACATGCAGTACAGGTGGCTGAAGAGATCAAGGATCAGTTCAGCGGGCGGATATCGCGTGTTATCTTGGAACCCACTCAATCCATTGGCTGCTATGAGATTTCATTGGGTAAAGAACTTGTCTTTTCCAAGAAGAATTCCGGACGTCTTCCACATCCGGGAGAAATTGTTCAATTAATAATGATGAGGTTATTTAAGTAATTATGAGTAAAAATGGACGTGTTTTTTCAGGTGCGCGCCCGACGCACCGCCAGCATCTTGGAAATTACCTGGGGGCAATCCAAAATTATGTGGCGCTTCAGAAAGACTACGATTGTATTTACAGTATCGTTGACCTGCATGCATTGACCACAGTAGAGACGACAATAAATTTAAAACAGAATACACTGGAAATGGCGTTAGATTGGCTGGCAGCAGGGATTGATCCTGAAAAAACCATCATGTTTATTCAATCCCATGTCCCCCAGCTAACCGAACTTCACACAATTCTTTCCATGGTCACGCCTCTTGGAAAACTTACTGATCTGCCTACTTTTAAAGAAAAGATCCGTGAACAACCGCATAATATAAACTACGGTCTGGTCGGTTACCCTGTGTTGATGACCGCAGATATTGTTTTATATAAAGCCGACATGGTTCCAGTAGGAGTTGATCAAGCGCCGCATCTTGAGTTTGCAAGGGAAATTGTGCGCTCCTTTAATTTCCGCTATAAAACCGATGTGCTTATCGAACCTAAAATGAAGGTCACAAAAATCCCGAAAGTGCTCGGAATTGACGGCAAGAAGAAGATGAGCAAGAGTCTAAATAATCATATTGAACTGGCTGCTACACCGGAAGAAACACAAAAACGTGTGATGATGATGGTTACAGATCCCGCACGTAAACGACGCTCTGACTCCGGCAACCCGGAGGTCTGCAACGTATTTTCAATGCACAAGATCTTTTCCAAACCTGAGGAGCTGGAAATGATCAACAGGGAGTGCCGCATCGCCGGGATTGGCTGCGTAGATTGCAAAAAGATCTTCGCGAATAACCTGAATGAGAATTTTGAGCCATTCCGTGAAAAACGCGCGCAAATTGGCAAAGACCCCAAAAAGGTTTTTGATATTCTGCATGACGGTGGAAAACGGGCAAGAAGGATCGCTGAAGAAACAATGCAGGAAGTCCGTAGTGCAGTGGGATTGCCGTAACCGCTATAATTTTTAATTATGCGAGCAGTCATCCAGCGGGTAAATAAAAGCCAAGTTGTCATAGATGAAACTATCAAAGCAGCTATTGGGCATGGGTTGGTGGTTCTCCTGGGGATAGAAAAAGGAGACAACCGGGAAAAAGCAGACTACCTGGCAAAAAAGATCACAAATATGCGGATATTTGAGGACAAAGAGGGAAAGATGAATCTATCGCTTATAGATATCGACGGGAAAGCGATTGTCGTTTCCCAATTCACTCTAATGGCTGATACGCGCAAAGGCAACCGCCCTTCATTTATCCACGCCGCACCTCCCAATATAGCCAGCCCGCTGGTGGATTATTTCATTCAGAGAATGAAAGCCTATGGAGTGGAAACACAGAGTGGAGAATTTGCCGCGCATATGATGGTTGAGATCCACAACGATGGTCCCGTTACTATCTTGTTGGACATCTAAACATCACAGCAACAAAAATTCCCGTTATCCGTATATTAAATAAAACATTCATGCGGCTTTTATATATCCATATGAAAATAAGAATAAATAAATAATTGGAGGAAAAATGAGAATTACAGATCTTATTACCGGCTTATCTGCGCTGCTTTGGGTTGCTACCCTTGGGTTAGTTGTACTCATTTCTGTGCAGGCTGCCCGCGGACAAAAAATGAAAAATGGTCGCACATTAATAATCATTGTGCTTGCGAGTGCTTTGGTTCTAACAACCTTAAGCGCGGGTTTGGTTTTCATAGAACCGCACGACCGCGGTGTGGTTATCTCAGCGATTGCTGCAAAAGGGTATCGAGAAACACCACTGCAGCCGGGTTTAAGATGGATAGTGCCTTTCGTTGAAAGAGTTGTGCGGTATCCTGTATCCCGCCAAACATACACCATGTCCATCGCAGTCTTCGAAGGCGATATCCAGGGTGATGATTCCATCACAGCCCGCACAGCAGATGGGCAAGAGATTTTTGTGGATGCTTCTGTGATCTACCAGGTCAACCCAAATAAGGTGGTGGACATACATATCCTTTGGCAGGATAGATATTCATCCGATCTGGTTCGCGCCCAGTCGCGAGGTATCATTCGTGATGCTGTATCTCAGTTCAATGTAGAACAGGTTATTAGTAATAAACGTTTTGAATTGGTTGCATATATCAATGAAGAGTTAGGCATCAAGTTTGAAGAGAATGGATTGACATTAGTCGATTTTGTGCTGCGAAATATCACTTTCTCCCCAGAATACGCCGCATCCGTTGAGCAAAAGCAGATTGCAGAGCAGGAAGCCAAGCGGGCTGCTTTTGTTGTCGACCAAAAAAAGGAAGAAGCTAAGCAGGTGATTGAAACTGCAAAAGGTGACTCGCAGGCAGCTGTGATTGCATCCGAAGGGCGGGCCGAAGCACGGCTCATTGAAGCACAGGCAGAAGCAGATGCATTGTCGCTGATCCAGGAAGCCATTGCTAATAATCCCGAACTGCTCACATACCAGTACATCACAAAATTAGCCCCAAATATCAGTGCTATGCTTTTACCAAGCGAATCACCATTCGTATTCCAAATTCCGGAAGCAATCCCATAATCAGATTAGCGAATAATATTCAAGCGTAGTGTCATATCTGCGCTTATTGGCAAAATAATGCCTTCATCGAGGGTGTGGAAAAATCAGGAAAAAGAAGGAGATAATATACCCATTTCGGGG